>NZ_DASQPW010000186.1:0-59252 GCF_035643755.1 Stackebrandtia sp.
AGACCAGGATGCTCAATGGCGAGCGGGCCTTCGCCGCCAGCGACACGGTGGACCGCGAGGCCGCCGAGCTGGTCGCCTCCCGTTGCGGCGTCACCGATCCCGCAGCGATCGCTCGGCTCGCCGCCGCCGAGCGCCGCCTGCGGCCCTGGGACGACACCGTCGACGGACTGGACGCCTTCGCGGGCCGCTGGCCGATCGCGGGGCTGTCGAACGCCAGCCGCGCGACGCTGGCGGCGCTCAACGCCCACGCGGGGCTGCGGTGGCACTTCGTGCTGTCGGCGCAGGACGCGGGCGCCTACAAGCCCGCCGCCGCGATCTACCGCCTGCCTACCGACCTGCTCGGGTACGCGCCCGAGCGGGTGCTGCTGGTCGCCGCGCACGCGTGGGACCTGCGGGGCGCCCAGGCCGTCGGGTTGCGCACGGCCTACGTCCCGCGCCTCCACGGCGACCCGCCCCGCGCGGACGACGCCTTCGACCACACCGCCGATTCGCTCGCGGAGCTGTTGCGCGCCATCGGTTGAGCGGGTCTCGGCGTCGATTCCGAGATGGGGCTCAGTACCGGGAACCGGTGACCTGGGCGGCGACGGCGTCCAGACGCTCCAGTTCGGACGCCCCCAGGGCGAGGTCGGCGGCGGCGATGTTCTGCTCGACGTACTTCACCCGCTTGGTACCCGGGATCGGGACCAGGTCCTCTCCCCGCGCGTGGACCCAGGCCAGGGCGACCTGGCCGGGCAGCGCGTCCTTCTCCTCGGCGACGGCGCGCACCACCTCGACGACGCGCAGGTTGGCGTCCATCGCCTCCCCCTGGAAGCGGGGCAGCTTGGCGCGCATGTCGCCGTCGGCGAAGGACGCGGTGCTGACCGAGCCGGTGAGGAAGCCGCGCCCCAACGGGGAGAAGGGAACCACGCCGATGCCGAGGCGGCGGGCGGTGGGCAGCACCGCGTCCTCGATGTCGCGGGTCCACAGTGAATATTCGCTCTGGATGGCGCTGATCGGGTGGGTGCGGTGGGCGCGTTCGAGTTGTTCGGCGGTGACCTCGGAGACGCCGAGGTAGCCGACCTTGCCGTCGGCCACCAGCTCGCCCATGGCGCCGATGGTGTCCTCGATCGGGACGTTCGGGTCGACGCGGTGCAGGTAGTACAGGTCGATGTGGTCGGTGCCCAGGCGCTTCAGCGACGCGTCGACGCTGGCGCGGACGTAGTCGGGGTCGGCGCGCAGCTCGAAGCCGATGTCGGGGGAAATGCCGACGATGCCGAACTTGGTGGCCAGCACCACGTCGTCGCGGCGGTTCCGCAGCGCGTAGCCCAGCAGCTTTTCGTTGGCGCCCACGCCGTACAGGCCGGTGGCCCCGTAGACGTTGGCGGTGTCCAGCATGGTCAGACCGAGGTCGAGGGCGCGCTCGATGGTGGCGATCGACTCCACGTCGTTGCCGACGCCGTAGGACTGGCTCATGCCCATGCAGCCCAGCCCCTGGGCGGAGACCCGCAGGCCCTGGCTTCCGAGACTCACCTGACGCAGACTCATTGTCGACTCCTCACGATGGTTTCAAACGCGCCCGACGCTACACCGAGTGTGCCAAGTTCTTGTGCCGGACTGAAAAATCTTGCGGGCCCGCCGCCGCGACCGCGCGCCCGTCGCCTGGCGAAACGACCATGCGTAGGCGGGCGATGTCACACCGCAACCGTCGGCTGCAAGATCCCGGCCGAACTGGACCAATGCCTCGATTCGCCCCCTTGACCGCATGGAGGCATGTCGATAGCGTGCCTGAAAACTCGCGCAAGAACTTGCGATACCGCCCCGGCGCCGGGATCGAACCCGAAGCGAGGAACCATGCGTACCAAGTACAAGGCCCTGGTGGCCGCCGCCGCGACCATGCTGGTCGCCGCCGGCACCACCGGCGTCGCCTACCCCGACACCACCGACAAGCCCCACGCCTCCGCGGCGATCGGCAACTCCGGGGCGGTGCTGCACCTGTTCCAGTGGCCGTGGAAGTCGGTGGCGGGCGAGTGCACCAACGTGTTGGGGCCGGCGAAGTTCCCGGCCATCGAGGTTTCGCCGCCCCAGGAGCACGTGGTGCTTCCCGACCAGGGCTATCCCTGGTGGCAGGACTACCAGCCCGTGAGCTACAAACTGGACAGTCGCCGGGGCTCGGCGGCCGACTTCGCCGACATGGTGAAGACCTGCGACGCCGCGGGCGTGGACGTCTACGTCGACGCCGTCATCAACCACATGGCCGGCGGCGCCTCCACCGGCAACGGCAGCGCGGGAAGCACCTACTCGCACTACGACTACCCCTCGGTCCCGTACGGCACCAACGACTTCCACCACTGCGGGCGCAACGGCAACGACGACATCGTCAACTGGACCGACCAGTGGGAGGTGCGCAACTGCGAGCTGGTGGACCTGGCCGACCTGGCCACCGACACCGACTACGTGCGCGGCAAGATCACCGACTACCTCAACGGTCTCATCGACCTGGGCGTCGACGGTTTCCGCGTCGACGCCGCCAAGCACATCGCCGTGGACGACCTGAGCGCGATCTACGGTGGGCTGCACGGCGACCCGAAGATCTTCCAGGAGGTCAGCGAGGGCGGCCAGGGCGAGGTGAGCCCGACCGACTACACGGGGCTCGGCCGCGTCACCGAGTTCCGCTACGGGGACGTGGTGGGCGACGCCTTCAAGAACGGTTCCCTGGATTCGTTGTCCAGCCTGGATTCGCGGATGCTGTTGAAGTCCTCCGACGCGATGTCCTTCATCGACAATCACGACACCCAGCGCAACGGGCGCGCCAAGCTCACCTACAAGGACGGCGCGCGGTACCAGATGGCCGAGGCGTTCGAGATGGCCCACCCGTACGGAACGCCGCACGTGTTGTCGGGCTTCACCTTCGACAACGCCGACGCGGGCCCGCCCGCCAACGCCGACGGCACCACCAAACCCGCCGTCGACGACAGTGGACAGTGCGCTGACGGCTGGGACTGCACCCACCGCAAGCGCACCGTGTTGAACATGGGCGCCTTTCGCACCACCGCGGGCGACGCGGCCCTGACCAACTGGTGGTCCAACGGCTCCAACCAGATCGCCTTCGGCCGCGGCGACAGGGCCTTCGCGGCGTTCAACGCCTCCGACTCCGACCTCACCACGACCTTCGCCACCGGCCTGCCCGCGGGCACCTACTGCGACGTGGCCAACGGCGATCCGTCCGACGGCGGCTGCTCGGGTCCGACGTACACGGTGGACTCCTCGGGCACCCTGTCGGCCACCGTTCCCGCGGGCGGGGTCATGGCCGTCCACGTCAACGCGATGACGTGAGGCTCAGCCGCGGCTCTGTTGGGCCAGGGTGAGCACGTCCATCGCGCAGCCCCACGACAGCGTGACGCCCGAGCCGCCGTGACCGTAGTTGTGGATCAGCCGCGGCTCGCGGCGGTCGCGCTCGACGCGGATCGTCTCGCGCTGGGGCCGCAGGCCCACGCGGCGTTCCCGCACCCGGGCGGAGGCCAGGCGGGGGTCGATCATGGCGCAGCGGTCGAGGAAACGCCGCTCCTGCACCAGGTCGTACTCCTCGTCGTCCACCTCGGACTGCGAGATGCCGCCCAGCACGACGGTGTCGCCGTGCGGGAAGATGCAGGTGATCTCGTCGTCGTCAACGTTGTCCTGGAAGAACTCGGTGATCCCGGGGTTGTCCACGATGGCCAGTTGGCCGCGGCAGGGAACCACCTTCTCGTCGCCGACCAGTTCGCGCGCGCCCAGCCCCGTGCAGTTCACCACGATGCTCGCCGCCCGCAGCGGCGTGGCCAGCGACGTCAGCGGCGAGATCTCCTCAAGGGAGCCCCCGCACGCGGTGAGCCGGGACGCCAGGTAATCCAGGTACGTCGGCATGTCGATCAGCGGGATCGTGTACCGCCAGGCCCCGGTGTATCCCCGCGGGATCTCCTCGGGGCGGCAGAGCCGAAACCCGGGAACCGCGCGCGCCCAGCCGGGGATCTGAGCCATGTTCTCGTACGCCTCGATGCCGCCGTTGAGATGCACGCCGCTGCCGTCCTCGCCGGCGAGCCGCACGAACGTCGTGCGGCTCGCGGCGCTCCAGCGCTCGATCTCGCTGTGCCCCGACATGAAGGGGCCCCAACTGGCGCCCGCCTTCGCCGATACCGTCCGGTGTGGAGATAGACTGGTCATGACCCTGACGTCGAAGCCCGCCTCGGCGAGTACCACCGCCGTGGTGAGCCCGGAAACTCCCGCGCCTATCACCAGCGCGTCGCTGCCCTGATGATCACCCATCGCGTCAGACTATAGACACGTGTTCGCCTTAACTGTCACTAATTTGACAGTGGTAAATATGTGGGGCGCATATGCTTTATGTTGCGGGGTTTGGATTCTCGCGAAGGGTGTGAGCATCTCATGGTCCTGGTTGGTGAGGTTCAAACCGGCCTTTTGCAGCACTCCCACGCCCTGGACAGCCACGATGTCACGCAGTTGCTCAGTCTGGCCGTCGGCGAGCGGGTGCGGCTTTCCGCGCGCCCCTTGGCCTACGCCCGTTCCCCCCGGTTTCTCGCCGGATTGGACTGTCAACTTCCCGGCACCGGCCGCGCGGTTCGTGTGGTAGGCACCGCGATCGGGCGCGCCACCGTCGTGGGTGGACACGTCGTGCAGGGCTCCACCTTCGCCGAGATCCGCCGCGGCACACACGGGCGCCGGCTGCCGTGGTCCTACTACATGGCCCGGCCCGGGGTGCTGGAGACCGTGCGCGCCGCCGACCTGTCGCGGCTGGACGAACGCGTCCTGGAGGGACCGGTCTCGCCGCAATCCCTCAACCTGGGAGCCGTGAGTGGCCGCACCGTGGATCTCATCCAGCGCAACGCAGCGCTGGATCGCAAGCCGCCGCTGCGCGGCATCCGCACCCGGCTGCGCTGGGCCGCGCACACTCCCGACGACTCCACCTTCGCCCCCGACGACTCCGCCGCGATCTCCCTGACCATCAAGGATTCCCCGCTGCGGGTTCTGCGGCTCACCACCCCGGTGACCTCGGCGTCCCGCATCGCCGCCCTGTGCGAGGACATCGCCGTCCACGACTGGCTCATCACCACCGTGCTCGGCGTGGTCTCCCGCGCCGGCATCGGCAGCCACACCCGCGCGGAGGTCATCGAGCGGCTGCAACCGGCCGTCGACCACCTCATCCCACTGTGGATGCCCGCCGCCCGCACCGATCGGCTCCTGACCGAACTGTGGCAGGCGCTGGAGGCCAACCCCGGCTTCGCCCGCCAATGGGACAACCTGGTGCAAAGGGTCCGCGACCAGTTCACGGTGGCGACGGTGACCATGTACGCCCCCACCTTCCGATTGTGAGACGAGCCGTGCCGCTTACCCCCTCGACCGAGCACCCCCACAACGCCATGGCCATGCTCCGCAAGATCGGCATCTCGCTCGTGCTGGGCACCCTCACGTTCTTCGTGACCGAGAAGGTGATCGGCGACAATGGAGCGATGTCGGCGATGACGTCGGTGTTCGTCGCGGGCGTGATCTTCATGGGCCAGTTCCTCTACGAGGTACAGGATCAGGTGGACGACCTCCAGGTCGCCCAGCAGCGCGAGCTGGTCGAGGTGGACGAGAAGATCAGCACCAATCTGGCCGAGGTGGACAAGCGCGTCAAGGAGAGCGTGGAGCGGCTCAAGACCACCGAGCTGTACCAGGCGACCGTGATGTCGGGAATCCTGAGCCAGGACGAGATGGCGCAGGCGAACATGCGCCGCGCCATCGCGCTGGGCAACGACGAGCCGGACCTGGCGACCCGCTTGGCGCGCAAGGAATTGACCCGCGCCGTGGAGTTCCTGGCCACCCTGGGTCGCGACGGCGACGTCACCTACCTCGGCGAGGACCGGGACTGGATCCTGGCGCTGGCGGAGAACACCCAGCGGTCGATCCGGGCCACCAGCCTGGCCACCGTGGACGTCGGCCTTGTGGACGGTGGCCTGTGGACCACCGACCTGGGGCTGCGTTACCTCCAGCTTCAGGAGGAGGCGATCGTCAAGCGCGGCGTCACCGTTCAGCGCATCTTCATCGCCGACGTCCCCAACAAGCGGATGGACGGCGCGGTCATGGACATCATCTCGCAGCAGCGCGCCATCGGCGTCGACGTCCGGGTGCTCGACCCCTCCAGCGCCCGCGGCGTGGATGCCAAGGGCGCCCACGACTTCATCATCTTCGACGACGAGCTGGTGTACGAGACCACCGCCGCGGCCCGGCCGTACGCGATGAAGCTGTCCACACGCGTCACGACGAAACCGGTGGCGCTGCAACAGCTCACCAACCTGTTCGACAACCTGTGGGCCCAGGCGACGCCGCCTCCGGACCGGGAATTATCCGCCCCGGACCCCCGCGGTGAACACGTACTCCAGCCGGTCGACGGCCTCGGGCGAATGCGGGAGGTTCTCGGCCTCGACGCGTTCGCGCAGCTGATCGGCGACCACGGGCTCGACGTTCACCTGGCCCAGCACGGTGCGCACCGCGTGCTCGACGTGCAGGAAGCGGCTGTCCATGATCGACATGGCGCGGTAGGCGCAGAAGGGGGCGGCGCGCTCCGACAGCCGCATCACCGGGGGCATCTCGTCCCAGCGGTCGGGCAGCGAGGGGAGGCGGCCCACCGGTTGGTGCATGGCGGTGCCGTTGTCGCGCAACAATCCCAGCCGCAGCAGCTGCCACACCGAGGCCAGGAACGCGCAGGACCAGAGGCGCTGGCCGTCGTCTTCGCTCCACAGTTGAATGTCGGCGAAGATGGAGTGGGCGTTGGCGGCGTTCTCCCGGGGCGGCTTCCAACCCGGTCGCACCGCCATCGCCGGGTTGCCGCCGGACGTCGACGGCGAGCGCTGCCCGTTGCTGAGCCAGCCCGACACCGTCATCGCCGGGCGCACCCCGTTGTCGCCCGGGGAGGGCTCGGCGACGATGCGCGACTCCATGAGCCGGGCGGGCTGGTGGCCGCTTCCGTTGGCGCAGGAGGACTCCCGGGCCAGGTAGTCGATGGTGAGGTCGGCGCGCTTGGCCAGGGCCTCGATCCGGGTGATCAGCTCCGACGGCCCGGCGATGTTGCCGAAGTAGTCGTCCACGAGGAAGCAGGTGCTGATGCGGGGACGCACCGGGCGCAGTGTCTCGGCGTGCAGTCGGCGCACCGCCTGCGACCAGGCGGCGATTCGCCGGAAGTACTCCACGAGCGCCTCGTCCGAGCGCTCGTAGTCCTCGCTGTACAGGTGACCCACCTCGATGGACAGGTGCGACAGCGGGACCGACTCCACGCGGGGGTGGGCGGTCTCCTCGGAGAACTCGGCGGGCTTGGGCGTCACAGCGGCACCCAGGCGTCTTCGGAGTCGATCCGGTCGGCCAGGCCCTCGAAGGCCCGAACCGTCGCGAGGTTGGCGATGCCCCGGTTGTGGGTGTCGGACTCGGTGATGATCTGCTCCCGCCACTGCAACACCGGGTCCAGCGGGACGATGCCGAGGGTGGTGGCCTGTCCGATGTGCTCGGCGCTGGCCAGCTTGTGGAGGTTGCTGTTGCACTCGTGCAGCCAGGCCACCTGCGGGGCCCGCAATCCCGACAGCTCATCGGACTCCGGGTCCACCACGGCGGTGCGCACGAAGCGGATCGACTCACGCAGCGCGCGCTCGTCGTGTCCGAGTTCCGCGCCGGTGTGCAGGATGCCGCGCTCGCCCTCCAGCAGTCCGGCGGCGGCGATGATGTGCTGCCGGGTCCAGCGGTGGTAGATCAGCCACCGGGAACGCACCTCGGCGAACTCGGGGCGGGCCAGCACGGTCAGCACGATCTCGGCGGCGTACGAGCGCCCGGCCGAGAGGTCCACAAGGGTGAGCGAGAACTGCTCCTCCAGGCGCAGCAACAGGTCCGCGCAGCGATCCACGATGTCCGGCGTGGCGGCGAACTCGCCGCCGCCCCGGTCGCCGGGGATCAGCACGAGCTCGCCCGCGCGGTCCGGGCGGCGCCGGATCGACTCGCGCTCCGACTTGTCCCAGATGTTGAGGCGGTCGGGTTCGGGGATGTGCCCCAGCAGGTATTCGTGCACCCCGCCCGCCTCGGTTCCCCTCGCCACGCCCTCGATCGCGAAGACCGCTCCGGCCGTCGGGGAGCCGAAGTCGAAGTCCACATAGCACGCGTTCTCTCCGCGCAGGGCGTAGCGGTAGACCATGTTGCAGCTGGTCACCGAGCGGCCGGTGCCTCCCTTGTCGGAGGTCGCGAAGACCAACATCACTCGCTCCAGCCGCGGTCCTGGCGGGCGGCGGCCAGGCGGTCCAGGTCCCGCAGGATGTCCAGCGTGATCGCCACGGCGCTGCCGGGGCGGCGGTCGATGATCTCCGCGGCCCGCAGCAGCCGGGCGTTCGACTGGCTCAATGTCTCCTGAATGGACGGTGCCACCCTGGCGCCGCCGCGCAGCAGCTCCTGGTCGTACAGCTGTTGCGCCTCGGTCAGCAGCTCCTCGGCGTGGGTGATGAGCGTGTCGCTGCGCAGCGGCTCGCCGGAGGCCAGGTCGCACGCGTAGACCAGCGCCTCCACCGAACGCAGGGTGATCTGCCAGGTCGGGTCCGGGCGGTCCCGCACCAGGGACTTGAAGATCGAGGATGGACGGTCCCACAGGGAACGGTAGGTGTCGCCGCCCATCTGGCGCGCCGACAGGTGATCCCAGATGGAGTCGGTGAGGTCGGCCATGTCGTTGCGCAGCTGGCTGTCCTGCAACTTGCGCGTCACGTCCACGACCCGCTTGAACAGCAGCGCCGCGTAGTCCAGCATCTTCCAGCCCAGCAGCTCGCTGCCGGTGGTCTCGATGCCCGACAGCTCGGTGTCCAGGCCGTCGGCGTGCACCGCGATCGCGTGGTCGTCGCCCTTCATGGGGCGCCGGGTGATGCGGCCCCGGTTTCCC
The DNA here is from genome assembly GCF_035643755.1 of Stackebrandtia sp. Lineage (NCBI taxonomy): Bacteria > Bacillati > Actinomycetota > Actinomycetes > Glycomycetales > Glycomycetaceae > Stackebrandtia > Stackebrandtia sp. The sequence continues at coordinate 8,915 of NZ_DASQPW010000186.1, forward strand.
AGCTCGCGCAGCACCTCTCCGAGCCGGCGGACGTCGCGGTCGGGGACGTTGCGGATACCCATCTCGCGCAGGGAGATCGAGGTGACCAGGAGGCTGAAGTAGTCCTCGGCCGCGCCGTCGGTGGTGCGCCAGGGCAGGTCCTCGATGGGCCACTGGCCCTCGGAATAACTGGCCAGGATGGACCAGTACCGCTGGGTGAGGTCCCACCGCAACTGGAGCGCCGCCGCCAGCCGCTGCTGGTCCTCGTCCAAAAGGGCCAGAAGCCGGGTGCGCTCGGTGAACAGGTCGGAGGCCATGTCCAGCACGACGACAGTGAAGTACAGGTACGGGGCGTCCAGGGCCACGCCGTCGCGCTGCGAGTGGGCGTCCTTGACGAACTCGATCTTCGGGGCTCCCTTGATGACGCCCCAGGACCAGCCGACCTCGTAGAGCCGGCTGGGGGCGTCCAGGTCGCCGGGGTCTCCGGACCCCAGCCGCAGGTCGCGCAGGCCGGCGGTGACGTCCCGCAGGTCGGAGCGCAGCTGGTCCTGCGCCCGGTTGACGGGCTGGCGCGACTGGTTGGCGGTCTCCAGCATGATCTGGCCCGGCACCGAGTCGTTGTCGAAGGTGAACACGGTGAAGCTGCGCAGCAGGCCGACCATGGAGGCGGTGAGCCGGTCGCTGGCCAGGCGCTCCAGGCGCAGGGTCTGGTTGATGAGCTCCTCGCGGCTGACGACGCTGCGGAACTCGCGGGCGAAGGTGAGCACCGACAGCGACAGCGACACCGACAGCGCGAAGCTCTCCACAATGTCCAGTTGCTCCACCTCGGGGTGGAGTCTGTCGCCCTCCATCCGGGTGAAGTGGCCGCCGCCGTTGAACAGCGGGATCTCGTCGACGCTGTGGAGCTCGTAGAACTCGGTGAGGATCTTGACCACGGCGCGGGGAAGCTCGACGGCGTCGCCCAGTCCGCGCAGGGCCTGCAGCACATCGGCGGCGGTCTCGTCGGGGCGGCTGAAACGCAGCGACTCGATCTCCATCACCGGCGTCATCAGGCACATGAGCTGCTGCGCGTTGACGACCGAGTCGGCCCTGCCGCCACTCGCCCACTGCCAAGATCCGTCGATATAGGACGATTTGATCAGCGAGCGCCACACGTCGAGCATTGCCTGCCGAGGCTGAATCTTCATAGCTCCGCCATTATTTTTCCGCTTCGTCGCCTGCGGCGACGGCGAAGCCGGTAGCGATCAGCATGCCGCCATATCCGTCCCGCAGCGGATTATTGGTGTTGAAGGTAACTTCCTGAATCTCCACATCGCGAGCGATGCCCTTCAAACACTGTGACACATGGGAAGCGTTGATCGCAACCGCGGGAAACCAGCGGTCGTCCACATAGTACCCGGCGGAGTCCTTCATGAACGCCGCGGCGAAGGGCGCGCCGTCCACCAGCGACCGGGCGAAACACGCCACGGCGTGGTCGAACTCGTCCATCTCCGGGGTGAGCGACTCGGCCACGAAGAACATCGTCCCGATGTCCCACTGGCGGCGCGGCAGCTCGAAGATGTTGCCCTGGCGCACCGTCCCGATCTCGGCGAGGCGGCGGCGCGGCTCCACGCCGTTGTACTCGGTGCGCTTCTCCAGCACCCGCCAGAACTTGTCCCAGGACGGGTCCAGGTCGCGCACCTGGGATTCGAGGTACTTCACATTGGACGCGGAGTACTCGTACAGCAGGAGGCTGGAGCAGAACGGCAGCATCGACAGCGTGGGGTAGAGGTTGGGCCCGGCCCCGACGTCGATGCCCTTCAGCGTTGCCCGCGGAAAGGCGTGGGAGGCGAAATGATCACGGACGATCTCGAGTATCTCGAGATCGTCCGATCGCAGATCCTGATAGTTGTGTTCCTGATAGGACTTTGAATTGAACTTGTCCCAATCGAAGTCCGCGTTCAGCGCTGCGGCTGTGCTCGACATCCTTCTCGACTCCCAGGTCAGCTATGGTCTCACAGGGCGGATGCGCCCCCGTCCCCCCTCATTCAAACGAGTAAATTCGGTCTGCGATACGGCTCTTTTCCCCAGAGTCGACCGCGGACCCGAGACGGCCTATCCGCAATCTGTCTATGCAGTTGTCGCATTTCGGACAGAGATGCCCGTCACGTCAAGTATTCCCCCCGCGGGCGCGGGTAGCAACCGTCGGGGATGGACACCAACCCCCTTGTGGGGGCCGAGAAATCTTACCTCTTTGGCGGGCGGGATAGCTTGCCTCGCACCGAAAGCGCGAAGAGCCAGGTCGCGCCGAAGATGACGCCGACCCCGAGCAGGGCCCAGTGAAAGAACAGACCCGACACCAGCACGGCGGTCTGGAGGCCGACTCCCGCCCACCAGGCCCAGTCGTGGCGACACATTCCCGCCAGGACGATCGCGGCCACCACCATGATCAGGACCAGGGTGATCGCCGCACCGAGATGCCGCACGCCCATCATGCGAAGCGGCACAATGGCAAGCAGCAGGACCAGGGCCTCGAGGCCGAGGATGATGCCGCCGAGCGCCGCGATCGCCCGCTTCGGGTCGCGCAGCCCCGACACCTCGGACTGGTCGTCGTCGGGAGCCTCGCCGGACGAGGGCCCGTCCTCGGGCCGAGCGGGAGCGTTCATCGTCACCGTCTTTCTCACCGCACCAACAGTTTTCGGGCATCCGCCACGAGATACACGGACCCCGTGACGAGGACTCCCCCGCCACCATAGGCGCCGTCGCCCTCCTCGGCCAGGTTCACCGCGGTCGCGATCGCCTCGGGCAGATCGGGTTCCACCCGAATCCGTTCGTCGTCGAAGACCTCGGCGGCCAGGCGGGCCAGCTCGGCGGCGGGCCGCGCCCGAGCGGTGTGGGACTGGGTGACCACGATCGTGTCCACCACGGGTTCCAGCAGCCGCAGCATGCCCGCGGCGTCCTTGTCGCCGAACATCCCGACGACGGCGATCAGCTTGACGAACGAGAACTCCTCGCCGAGGGACTCCATCGTGGCCTTCATGCCCGCGGGATTGTGGGCGGCGTCCAACAGGACGGTCGGCGCCGAGCGCACCTTCTCCAGCCTGCCCGGCGAGGTGACCTGGGCGAAGCCCTCCCCCACCACGTCGGCGTCCAGGGTCTTGGGCGTCCCCGCGCCCAGCAGCACCTCCACCGCCGACAGCGCCGCGGCGGCGTTGTGCGCCTGATGCTTGCCGTGCAAGGGAAGGAAGATGCCCTCGTAGACCGAGTCGCTGGGGGTGCGCACCGTGATCTGCTGCCCGCCCAGGGCCATGGCGCGATCCAGCACCTCGAACCGCCGCCCCTCGGCGACCAGCTTGGCCCCCACCTCGTGGCAGCGCTCCACCAACGGGATCATCGCCTCGGGGTCCTGTTCGGACGTCACCAGGGTCGCCCCGGGGTGGATGATCCCCGCCTTCATGGTGGCGATCTCGGTGAGGGTGTCGCCCAGCCACTGCGTGTGATCCAGGCCGATCGGGGTGATCACCACGACCTCGGCGCCCAGCACGTTGGTGGCGTCGGTCTGGCCGCCGAGGCCCACCTCGACCACGGCGACGTCCACGGGCGCGTCGGCGAAGCCCGCGAACGCCAGCGCGGTCGTCAGCTCGAAGTAGGTCAGGGGCTCGTCGAACTTGTCGTCCACCAGCGCGGCCAGCGGCGCGATCTCGCGGTACAGCTCGACGAAGCGCTCCTCGCTGACGGGCTCGCCGTCGATGGTCACCCGCTCGGTGACGCTGTCGAGGTGCGGGCTGGTGGTCCTGCCCGTGCGCAGGCCGTGCGACCGCAGCAGGGCCTCGACCATGCGGGTCGTGGACGTCTTGCCGTTGGTGCCCGTCAGGTGCACGGCCCGAAACGACTTCTGCGGGTCCCCCATCAGTTCCAGCAGCATCCGGATGCGGCCCATCTCGAAGTTCCACCGCGAGAATCCGCGCGCCTCCAGCGCCGCGGACACCGCCAGAAACTCGGCGTGCTGTTCGGCTGTGGTCAACGCGGCCTCCCCGTCGTCGGTGTCACGTACAGATCATGTACTTGCGCGCGAGCCACCCCGCGCCGGGGTTGGTGCGGGGTGGCTCGCGGTACACACGACAAGTCATCATCGGCTCCCTCCCGCGCGCCACACGTCGAGCACAACGGCGCTCAACCCGTAGCGGCGTTCCCCAACGGGGCCCCGCGGCGGGGACGCCGCTCCCGCGACAACTCGCTCGCGGGAGCGGGGCCGCGCGACCATCAGGCTGGCGGGAGGGACTCAAGCTGGGCCAGGACCCGGGCGATGTCGGACTCGGCGGCGGCCTTGCGCTCGCGGATCTTGTCGACCACCTCGGCGGGCGCCTTGGCCAGGAACGACTCGTTGCCGAGCTTGCGCTCGGTGCCGTCGAGCTCCTTGCGGGCGGCGGACAGGGCCTTGTCGAGGCGGGCGCGCTCGGCGCCGACGTCGATGGTGCCCCGGGTGTCGAGCTCGGCGGTCACCTGGTCGGTGACGGCCAGGCGCGCGGTCGCGGCGAAGTCGGCGGCGGGGGCGTCGAGGCGGGCCAGGGACCGCACCAGCGACTCGTGCTCGGCCAGGCCCGCGGCGTCCAGGCCGCTGAGGCGGGTCGCCACCCGCTGGCCGGGCTTGAGGCCCTGGTCAGAGCGGAAGCGGCGGATCTCGGTCACCAGGTTCTGCAGGGCCGCGACGGTGCGCTCGGCCCCGGTGTCGATCGCGGACGCCTCGGCCGTGGGCCACTCGGCGACCATGATCGAGTCGCCCGCGGCCTCGCCGCCCGTCAGCGCCAGCCACAGTTCCTCGGTGACGTACGGCGTCACGGGATGCAGCAGGCGCAGCAGCGAATCCAGCACGTGGCCCAGCACCCGCCGGGTGCCCGCGGCGGCCTCGCCGCCCGCGGCCAGCACGGGCTTGGCCAGCTCCAGGTACCAGTCGCAGACCTCGTCCCACGCGAAGTGGTAGATCGCGTCGGTCGCCTTGGCGAACTCGAAGGTGGCGTACTGCGCGTCCACCTCGGAGATGGTGCGCGACAATCGCGACAGGATCCAACGGTCGATGGTGGACAGTTCTGTCGGCAGTGGACCGTCCAGGGTGGCGCCCGACATCATCGCGAAGCGCGTGGCGTTCCACAGCTTGTTGCAGAAGTTGCGGGAACCGGCCACCCACTCCTCGTTGACCACCAGGTCCCCGCCGGGGGTGGAGCTGCGGGCCAGGAAGAACCGCAGCGCGTCGGAGCCGTAGACGTCCATCAGGTCGATCGGGTCGATCCCGTTGCCCGCCGACTTCGACATCTTCTTGCCGTTCTCGTCGCGGATCAGCCCGTGCAGCACCACATCGGCGAACGGCGGCTGCCCCGTGGCGTAGATGCCGAACATCATCATCCGGGTCACCCAGAAGAAGATGATGTCGTAGCCGGTGGACAGCACCGCGGTCGGATAGAACTTCTCCAGCGCCTCGGTCCGCTCGGGCCAGCCCAGTGTGGAGAACGGCCACAGCGCCGAGGAGAACCAGGTGTCCAGGACGTCGGGGTCCTGCGTGTACCCCTCGGGCGCGGTCTCGCCCGGGCCCACGCACACCGTGTCGCCGTCGGGGCCGTACCAGATCGGGATCCGGTGCCCCCACCACAGCTGGCGGGAGATGCACCAGTCCATCAGGTTGTCCACCCAACCGAAGTAGCGCTTCTCCTGCTCGGGCGGGTGGATCCGCACCTCGCCGCCGCGCACCGCGTCGCCGGCGGCCTTGGCCAGCGACTCCACCTTCACGAACCACTGCTTGGACAGCCGCGGCTCCACGGTGGTCTTGCACCGCTCGCAGTGGCCCACGGCGTGGACGTACGGCCGCTTCTCGGCCACGATCCGCCCCTCCGCGCGCAGCGCGGCCACAATGGCCGGTCGCGCCTCGAAGCGGTCCAGCCCCTGGAACGGGCCGTGCGCGGTGATCGTGGCGTGTTCGTCCATGATCAACAGCGACGGCAGGTCGTGGCGCTGGCCGATCTCGAAGTCGTTGGGGTCGTGGGCCGGGGTCACCTTCACCGCGCCGGTGCCGAACTCCGGATCGACGTGCTCGTCGGCGATGATCGGGATCCGCCGCCCGGTCAGCGGCAGCTCCACATCGGTGCCCACCATGTGGCGGTAGCGCTCGTCGTCGGGATGCACGGCCACGGCGGTGTCGCCGAGCATGGTCTCCGCCCGCGTCGTGGCGACCACAATGGAGTTGTCGCCCTCGCCGTAGCGGACGCTCACCAGCTCGCCGTCGTCGTCGGAGTGCTCCACCTCGATGTCGGACAGCGCGGTCATGCAGCGCGGGCACCAGTTGATGATGCGCTCGGCGCGGTAGATCAGGCCGTCGTCGTACAGCCGCTTGAAGATGGTCTGCACCGCCCGAGACAGGCCCTCGTCCATGGTGAACCGTTCCCGGTCCCAGTCCACGGCGTCGCCGAGGCGGCGCATCTGGCCGAGGATCTTGCCGCCGTACTCGCTCTTCCACTCCCACACGCGCTCCACAAAGGCCTCGCGGCCCAGGTCGTGGCGGGACAGGCCCTGCTCGGCCAGCTGCCGCTCCACCACGTTCTGGGTGGAGATGCCCGCGTGGTCCATGCCCGGCATCCACAGTGCCTCGTAGCCCCGCATCCGGGCCCGCCGCGTCAACGCGTCGATGATGGTGTGGTCCAGCGCGTGCCCCAGATGCAGCTGCCCCGTCACGTTCGGCGGCGGGATCACGATCGTGTAGGGGGGCTTGTCGCTGTCGTCCGAAGCGGCGAACCGGCCATCGGCTACCCACTGCGCGTAGCGCCGCGACTCGACGTCGGCGGGCGCGTACTGCGGAGGTAGCTGGGTACGGGCCTGGGTGTTCGCTTCGTTTGTCACCAGCACAGTTTACGAACCCGCCGGTGTGGCCGTCATCTCGGTTTCGGGTCTGGCGAGCCGCCCCTAACCGGCGGGCCATCCGTTGGCGATCAGGACGGCGCGCAGCTCCTCGGCGTGGCCCTGGTGGCCGACCGCCAGCACCCGGCGTCCGCCGCCGTGCATCACCAGGCGCTTGGCGCTCAACGTCACCAGGTCGACGGCCTCGCGTTGCGCCGTGACGGTGCGCGAGCCGTATTCGACGGCGAGGCGTTGCGGATTCACCAGGACGCGGACGCGCAGCTTCCTGACCACGGCCCAGGTGTAGACGATGATGGCGACGATCAACACCGGGGCGAACACGAACGGGTGCAGCCCGCCGAAGGTTCGATCGTTCGTGACGACGTCCATCGTGGTCATCCCGATGACCACGGCCAGCCACGCCACGGACATCGCGATATAGACGAGTCGGGCGTTCTTGGGCATCGCCGTCTTGCCCTCGCGCAACAGCAACGCGGTGTCGGGCGGCGTTGATGGCGTGGGCGCGGCCTCGCCGTCATACTCCCGCCTGACGTCTTGCGGCACCGCCTGGAACACCTCTCCCCTCCCCTCCTGCCAGGACCAGCCGTGCTCGATGCACGCCGCCCGAATATCGTCCATATCGAACAGACGGGCGTGCAGGGCGGTGATGCCCAGGTTGTCGGTGCCGATGCGGATCTGGCGCTTTTGATTGCGCCCCACCGCCCGCACCAGGTCGCCGTCGGCCTTGCGCCATTCGCGGCCGGTGCCGCGGCGCTGGACCAGGGTGATGCGGTCGGGCCCGATGACCAGGCGTTCGGGCAGCAATCGCCGCACCGATGCCTTCCGCATCCACAGGACAAGGGGGACGAATATCGCGCACATTCCCACGGGAATCAACAGGGAGGGCAGCACGGTTCCGAGCTGATCCGCGGGCGTGTTGAGCAGCGCGAAGACGATGATCGCCAGCCAGAACACGACGACGGCGCCCAGGAAGATCCAGGTCGCGGCCGACAGCGTCTGGCGCCGTGCCATCAGGACGGTGGGCTCGGGGGGCGCGCTCATGGCGAGAATCCTATGGGAACGACCCCCGAGACATCCACGTACGTCGATTACCGGGTGGTGACGTAGCTCAGCAGGTCCTGCCGCGTGACGATGCCGCGCGGCTTGCCGTCCACCAGCACCGTCGCGGCGTCGTTCTTGGCCAGCAGGTCCACGGCGCGTCCCACGGGCTCGCCGCCGCCGATCATCGGCAGCGCGGGTCCGGTGTGGCGCTCCACGGGGTCGTGCAGGTGGGCGGCGCCGGTGAACAGGGCGTCCAGGAGTTCGCGTTCGCCGACGGCGCCGGCGATCTCGCCGGTGACCACGGGCGGTTCGGCCTTGAGCACCGGCATCTGCGACACCCCGTACTCGCGCAGGATCGCGATGGCGTCGGCGACGGTGTCGGTGGGGTGGACGTGCACGAACTGGGGGATGTTGCTTCCCTTGCCCGCCAGCACCTCCGCCACGGTGGTGTCGGCCTCGCCCGCGGGCAGGAAGCCGTACTCGGTGAGCCAGTCGTCGTTGAAGATCTTGGACAGGTAACCGCGCCCGCCGTCGGGCAGCAGCACCACGATCACGTCGTCGGGTCCGCCGCGGCGCGCCACGTCGAGGGCGGCGGTCACGGCCATGCCGCAGGAGCCGCCGACCAGCAGCCCCTCCTCGCGGGCCAGGCGGCGGGTCATGGCGAAGGAGTCGGCGTCGGAGACCTCGACGATCTCGTCGCAGATGTCGCGGTCGTAGTTGGCCGGCCAGAAGTCCTCGCCGACGCCCTCGACCAGGTACGGGCGCCCGGTTCCGCCGGAGTAGACCGAGCCCTCGGGGTCGGCGCCGACCACGCGCACCGGACCCTGCTGCTTGAGATACCGGCCGGTGCCGGTGATAGTGCCGCCGGTGCCCACGCCCGCCACGAAGTGGGTGATGCGTCCCTCGGTCTGGTCCCACAGCTCGGGGCCGGTGGTCTCGAAATGCGAGCGGGGGTTGGCGGGATTGGAGTACTGGTCGGGCTTCCAGGCACCGGGGATCTCGGCGACCAGCCGGTCGGAGACGTTGTAATAGGAGCGCGGGTCCTCCGGGGCCACGGCGGTGGGGCACACCTCGACGCGGGCGCCGTACGCCTTCAGCACGTCGCGCTTGTCCTGCGAAACCTTGTCGGGGCATACGAAGACGCACTTGTAGCCCTTCTGCTGCGCCACCATGGCCAGGCCGACGCCGGTGTTGCCGCTGGTGGGTTCCACAATGGTCCCGCCGGGCTTCAGCAGGCCCGCCTCCTCGGCGTCGGCGATCATCCGCGAGGCGATGCGGTCCTTGACGCTGCCGCCGGGGTTGACGTACTCCAGCTTCACCAGCACCAGGGGTTGGAGCCCCTCGGTGACCTTGTTGAGCTTGACGAGCGGCGTGTTTCCGATCAGGTCGACGACCGAGTTGACGTAACGCATGGGATGAGCTTAAAGGCCGTTCAGGAAGACCCTCAATCCGAACTCGAAGATGGCGTCGAGATCCTGCTCGTAGTCGGACTCCAGGGCGTCGATCACGGCCACGAAGTCGGGGTAGTCGCCCGATTCCCGCAGGCCCGCCATGGTGGATTCGGCGTCGGCGTCCCATTCGGTCTCGCCGAGGCCGACCGCGCCCGCCGGGGTGCGGTCGTTTTCCAGCCCCGCCGCCAGGCCCTGGACGTAGCCGTACAGCGCCATGTGAATCCGCAGCTTGGTGTGGGCGTCGGCGTCGAGGCCGCGCAGGGCGCGCATCACGGCGTCGACGTAGCGAAACACCTGGGACAGCGGCTGGACGCGGGTCAGCGACACCACCTGGGGCAGCCAGGTGTGGCGGCGAAACAGGCGCCACAGCTGGCGGGCCACCGCCTCCAGGTCGGCGCGCCACCGTCCGCTGGGTTCGGGGTCGAACGCCAGCTCGGCGAAGGCCGCGTCGGTCATGTACGCCACCAGGTCGGCCTTGCCCTCGACGTGGCGGTACAGGGACATCGGCGCCGAGCCCAGCCGCTGCGCGACCGCGCGCATCGACACGGCTGCCAGGCCGTCGGAGTCGGCCAGGGCGATCGCGGCGGCGACGATGCCCCGGCGGTTCGCCTCGCCGCCGGTCGAGGGGCGGGCGGGCCCGACCCCGTCGGCGACGACCGTGCCGCTGCGGGGAATGGCGCGCACCAATCCCTTGGCGCGCAAGGCCGCCAGCGCCTTGGTGGCGGTGGCCAGGGCGACGCCCCATTGGGCGGCCAGGGCGCGGGTGGACGGCACGGCCTCGCCGGGGGCGAGGCGCCCGTCGGCGATGCGGGCCGTGATGTCCGCCACGATGCGAGCGTAGGGGGGCGCGGGGTTCTCGGGCATTCGGTCACCTCGATCTGTACTAGGACAGAAGCGTAGTCCATGCGATTCGATGCCGATGATCGGCTCATCTGTACTAGTACAGTATCTTTCGTTTCTGCTGTTATTACTGCTTAACACGACCTTCTGGAGTTGTACTTCGTACGCAACGCGGATACGGTGTACGCACACGATCAACGACAGGAGCAACCATGAACCCCCGCACCGTCCTCATCTCCGGCGCCAGCATCGCGGGCCTCACCACGGCCCACTGGCTCCACCGCCACGGCTTCGCCGTCACCGTCGTCGAACGCGCCGACGGCCTGCGCCCCGGCGGTCAGGCCGTCGACGTGCGCGGCGCGGCCGTCGAGGTGGCCGCCCGCATGGGCATCGTCGAGCGGGTCCGCGAGCACGCCACCGGCTTCCGCGGCATGACCATGGTGGACGCCGACGGCGCCGAGCTGTTCCGCTCCGAGGAGGTCACCTTCACCGGCGGCGAGATCGCGGGCGACGACATCGAGATCATGCGCGACGACCTCAACCAGATCATTCACTCCACACTGGACGGCGTCGCGTTCGTCTTCGGCGACTCGATCAGCGCCCTCGCCGACTCCGGCGACGGCGTCCGCGTCGACTTCGACAACGCCGCCTCCCGCGACTTCGACCTGGTCATCGGCGCCGACGGCCTGCGTTCGCGCACCCGCAAGATCGCCTTCGGTCCGCACGAGACGTACCTGCGACCGATGGGCGGTCACATCGGGATCTTCTCGCTGCCCAACTACCTCGGCCTCGACCGCTGGCAGATCATCCAGAACCTGCCCGACACCACCGCGGTGCTCTACAGCGCCCGCGACCCCCGGCAGGCCCGCGCCATCATCGGCTTCCGCGACGACGACATGGCCGCCGTCGACGCCGCCACCGCCATGGACCTGCTGGACAGGCACTTCGCCGCCGTCGGCTGGGAGATCCCGAACCTGTTGCGCCACATGCGAAACGCCGACGACTTCTACTTCACCTCCGCCGCGCAGATCCACATGGACTCCTGGCACGCCGGGCGCGTCGGCCTGGTCGGCGACGCGGGCTACTGCGGCTCCCCGCTGACCGGGCAGGGCTCCAGCATGGCACTGGTCGGCGGGTACGTGCTGGCGGCCGAGCTCGCCGCGTCCGACGACCCCGAGGCGGGGCTGCGTTCGTACGAGACCGCGCTGCGGCCCTTCGTCGACGCCAACCAGGCGCTGGCCGAGCTCAACGCCGCGGCCAACGGCCAGCCCGACCCCGAGATCCTCACCAAGGCCGCCAACGCCATCGAGCTGCGCGACCTCGCCTCCTGAACGACCGTTTGGTTACCCGCGGGTATGCTCCGAGACATGCCGGAACCCGTGATCGTCTCCACCGCCCGCACCCCCATCGGACGCGCCGTCAAGGGCTCGCTGCGCGAGCTGCGGCCCGACGACCTGGCCGCCACGGCGGTGCGGGCGGCGCTGGACAAGCTGCCCGCCTTCGATCCCACCATCATCGACGACCTGTACCTGGGCTGCGGACTGCCCGGCGGCGAGGCCGGATTCAACATGGGACGGGTCGTGTCCGTCCTGTTGGGATACGACCACCTGCCCGCCGCCACCATCACCCGCTACTGCGCGTCCTCGCTGCAGACCACCCGGATGGCCGCCCACGCGATCCGCGCCGGCGAGGGCGACGTGTTCATCTCCGCGGGCGTCGAGGCGGTGTCGCGGTACGCGCGCGGCAGCTCCGACGGCCTGCCCGCCGAGGCCCAGGCCCTGGTGGGCGGCGGCTGGCAGAACCCCGCCTTCACCTCGGCACACGAACGCTCATCCCTGCGCGCCAAGGGAAGCGACGAGTGGCACGACCCGCGCGCCGACGGCGACGTCCCCGACGTCTACCTGGCGATGGGCCAGACCGCCGAGAACCTCGCGCTGGCCCGCGGCATCACCCGCGAGGACATGGACGCCTTCGGCGTCCGCTCCCAGAACCTCGCCGAAAAGGCGATCGCCGACGGCTTCTGGGCCGAGGAGATCACCCCCGTGACCCTGCCCGACGGAACCGTGGTGTCCGCCGACGACGGCCCCCGCGCCGGCGTCACCCTGGAGGCCGTGGCCGGGCTGAAGCCGGTGTTCCGCCCCGACGGCCGCGTCACCGCGGGCAACTGCTGCCCCCTCAACGACGGCGCCGCCGCCGTGATCGTCATGAGCGACACCAAGGCCGCCGAGCTCGGCATCACTCCCCTGGCCCGCATCGTGTCCACGGGCGTCACCGCGATGTCCCCGGAGATCATGGGCATCGGCCCGGTGGAGGCGTCGCGGCAGGCGCTGGCCCGCGCCGGCCTGTCCATCGACGACATGGACCTGGTGGAGATCAACGAGGCGTTCGCCGCCCAGGTGATCCCGTCCTACCGGGACCTGAACATCCCGCTGGAGAAGCTCAACGTCCATGGTGGAGCCATCGCCGTCGGCCACCCCTTCGGCATGACCGGCGCCCGCATCACCGGCACGCTGCTGCACGGCCTGCGGCGCACCGGCGGCCGCTACGGGCTGGAGACCATGTGCGTCGGCGGCGGCCAGGGCATGGCCATGGTCATCGAGCGGCTATAGGGAATCGGCCCGCCGCCGCAGGTACCGCCGCTCGGGAAGGCTCGCCGTGAGCCGGGCGGCGGTGCGAAACGCGTCCCGGGCGGCGTCGCTCCGGCCCGCCCGGTCCAGCAGGAACCCGCGCACCGCGTGGAAGCGGTGGTGGCGCGCCAACGGCTTCTCCAACTGCCGCAACAGGTCCAGGCCCGCCTGCGGCCCCTGACTCATCCCGATGGCCACCGCGCGGTTCAGGGTCACGACAGGGGCCGGGTCGAGCCGATTGAGGATCCGGTACAGCACCGCGATCTGCTCCCAGTCGGTGTCGGCGGCGTCGCCGGGCTCCACGTGCAGCGCCGCGATGGCGGCCTGCAGCTGGTACGGCCCCAGCTCGCTGGTGAGCATCGCGTTCTCCACCAGCCGGGTCCCCTCGGCGATCAGCTCCCGGTCCCACAGCGACCTGTCCTGCTCGTCCAGCGGGATCAACGCCCCGTCCGCGGCCTCCCGGGCGGCGCTGCGGGCCTCGGTCAGCAGCATCAGCGACAGCAGACCGGTCGCCTCGCCGTCGTCGCCCAGCGCGTCGCGCAGCGTCCGGGTCAGCCGGATCGCCTCCACGGCGAGGTCGCGGCGCTGCAGCCGCCGCCCCGCGCTGGCGGTATAGCCCTCGTTGAAGATCAGGTACAGCACCCGCAGCACGGTCCGCAACCGTTGCGGCCGTTCCTCGGCGGGCGGCTCCGCGAACCGGGCGCCGACCAGCTTGGCCTTCGCGCGGCTGATGCGCGGCCCCATCGTGGCCTCCGGCACCAGGAAGGCGTTCGCGATCTCGGCGGTGCTCAGACCGCCGACGGCCCGCAGGGTCAACGCGATCTGGGACGCCGGGGTGAGCGCCGGGTGGCAGCACAGGAACAGCAGCGTCACGGTGTCGTCGTGTTCGGGCGCCTCGACCGGCAGCTCCCGCGACGCCGCGGTCTCCTCGCGGCGGCGGCGCGCCTCGTCGCCCCGGATCCGGTCGACCATGCGGCGCGCGGCCACCCGGTACACCCAGCCGTTCGGGTTGTCGGGCGGGCCCCCGGCGCCCCAGGCCCGGCTGGCCTCCAGCAGCGCCTCCTGCACCGCATCCTCGCAGGCCGCGAAGTCGCCGTACCGCCGGGTGAGCGCGCCGAGGACGCGCGGCGCGGCCGTGCGCAGCGCGTCCTCGACACCGTTCACATCTCCGCTCCGGCGTCGAACATGACCTGGCGGACCTCGATGCCGAGCCCGGGAATCCTCGCGTCGGGGATCTTGGTCGCCAGTTCGACGGCGCGCTCCCGGTTCTCGACGTCGACGAGGTAATACCCGCCGATGAACTCCTTGGCCTCGACGAAGGGTCCGTCGGTGGGCGTCGGCACCCCGTCGACCGCCTTGACCGTGACGCTGGTCGACGGGTCGGCCAGCGCCTGCGAGGCGATCATCTCGCCGGTGGCGGCCAGCTCCTTCAACAGCTCGCCGTGCCCGGCGCCGATGGCGTTCTGCTCCTCCTCGGTGAGCGCGTCGAGGACCTTCGGGTTGACGTTCATGATGAGTAGGAATTTCATCGCTGCCTCTCCTGCGTTGGTTGTCGCCCCCAAGTCGAAGCGGTTGGCGCGATTTTGACATCCCGCGGAAGAGGAATTCGATTTTTTTCCTGCCGCGCTCAGATCGGTTCGACCTGGGCCGCTCGCGGCCCGGTCGGCACCGTCCGCGACCGCAGCGGCTTGTGGGCCGTCTCCGGCGACAGCAGGATCGGGACGACCGCGATCGCCGCGGCGACCATCAGGTAGAAGGCGGGCATGAACGAGGCGTTGCCCAGGCGTCCGCTGAGGAAGGTGATCATCAGCGGCGCGGTCCCGCCGAACAGCGACGTCGACACGTTGTAGCTGATCGCGAAGGCGCCGTAGCGGACCTGGGTGGGAAACAGCGCGGGCAGCGCGGAGGGGATCGTCCCCTGCAGCACCACCAGCAGCAGGCCGATGATGAGCATGCCCAGGGAGATCGACAGAGCCGTACGCAGCTGCATCAGCATGAACGCCGGGTAGGCCAACACGACGAACCCGACGGCCGCGATCATCAGCATCGGCTTGCGGCCGATCCAGTCCGACATCGCGCCGATCGGCGTGATGATCAGCATCATGATGGCCATCATCAGGATGCTGACCAACAGACTCTCCGTATCGGACAGTTTGAGGGTCTTGGTGAGGTACGTCGGCATGTACGTCAACACCGTGTAATACGCGACGTTCACGATCAGCACGATGCCGACGCAGATCAACAGCGGGCGCCAGTCCTTGACGAAACAGTCCCGCAGCGGGGACCGCGCGACCTCGTGCTTGTTCTCGAGGTCCCTGAAGGCCGGGGTGTCCTCGAGTTTGTACCGCAGGTACAGCCCGAACAGCCCCAGCGGACAGGCGATCAGGAACGGGATCCGCCAGCCCCACGACAGCATGGCGGCGTCGGAGAGGCCGCTGGTGAGAAGCACCGTCATGCCGGCGGCCACGATGGTGCCGGCCAGGGTGCCGAACTCCAGGAAGCTGCCGAGAAAGCCCCGCTTGCGGTCGGGCGCGTACTCGGCGATGAAGGTGGCGGCGCCGCCGTACTCGCCGCCGGTGGAAAAGCCCTGGACCAGGCGGCACACCAAAAGCAGGATCGGGGAACCCCATCCGATCACCGAGAACGACGGAATCAGACCGACCAGCATGGTCGCGCCCGACATCAGGACGATCGTCAGCGCCAGGATCCGCTGGCGGCCGATCCGGTCACCCAGCGGCCCGAAGAACAGCCCTCCCAAGGGCCGCACCAGGAACGACACGGCGAAGAAGCCGAACGCGAACAGCAGGCCCTGCTGCGAGTTCTCGGAGGGGAAGAAGACCTTGGCGATCGTGGCGGCCAGGTAGGCGTAGACGCCGAAGTCGTACCACTCGATGAAGTTTCCCATCGCCGCGGCGGCGACGGCGCGTCTGATGGCCGACGGCGCGGGCGGCTGGGACGGCGGGGTGGGCTGCTGAGGTATTGCCTCGGAAACGATGACGAGCTCCGACCATAGGGGACATGACCTTTCCGGGCCATGTGCGACCCGGACATGGTCGGTGACCGTAACAGAACGCCAAGGGGGCTCGCACGGAAACTACCTTCCGTTGCCTCCCAGGTACTCCGGGGCGCCCGCGGTTTCAGGCGTCGTAGTCCACAGTGATCCGCTCGGTCTTCGGCGTGGACTGGCAGGTCAGCACGTAGCCCGCGTCCAGGTCGGCGTCGTCGAGCGCGAAGTTGCGGGCCATGTGGACCTCGCCGTGGAGCAGCTTGGCGCGGCAGGTCGCGCACACCCCGCCCTTGCAGGCGTACGGCAACTCCGGGCGGGCCCGCAGCGCCGCGTCCAGCACCCGCTCGTCGCGGCGCATCGTGACGGTCGTGGAGCGGCCGTCCAGGACGATCGTCGCCTCGGCCTCGCCCGACTCGCCCTCCTCGGGCGGCGGGGGCGGGATCTCGTCGGCGAAAAACAGCTCGGTGTGGACGGCCGAGGCGTCGACCCCGGCGTCGGCCAGGGCCTTTTGGGCGCCGGTGACCATGCCGTAGGGGCCGCACAGGAACCAGTCGTCCACCGTGTCGGCGGGCACCAGCGTGTCGAACAGCCGCGCCAGCCGGGCCGGGTCGAGGCGGCCGTGCATCAGCTCGGCGGCCTGGGGTTCGCGCGACAACACGTGGATCAGCTGGAGGCGCTCGGCGAAGCGGTCCTTGAGGTCGGCCAGGGCGTCGGCGAACATCACCGTGGACGCGCGCTTGTTGCCGAAAACCAGGGTGACGCGGCTTTCGGGCTCGACCTCCAGGGCCGACGCCGCGATCGACAGGACCGGGGTGATGCCGCTGCCGGCGATGATGCCCGCGTAGTGGCGGGAACGCTTGGGATCCAGGGCGGTGGTGAAGTTCCCCAGCGGGGGCAGCACCTCGACGACGTCGCCGGGGGCCAGGCCCGTGTTGGCGTACCCGGAGAAGGAACCCGTGGGCACCTGCTTGATGCCGACCCGCAGCAGCCCGTCGCTCTTCAGCGTGGACGGCGTGGAGCAGATCGAGTACGAGCGGCGAACCTCTTCGTCGTCCTCGAAGCGCCGCAGGGTGAGGTGCTGGCCGGGGCTGAAGTCGAAGGCGCCGCGCAGCGACGGCGGCACCGCGAAGGCGACGCACACCGCCTCGTCGGTGAGCCGCTCGACGCCGGACACCGGGAGCTTGTGCCACTGCGGACGGTGGCGCTGGGGACGGGACAGGGTGACGGCCATCAGTGCGCCTTGAAGTGTTCGAAGGGTTCGGCGCAGGAACGGCAGCGCCACAGGGACAGACAGGCGGCGGGCCCGAAGCGGCTGATTTCCTCCACATCGGACGCCGAGCAGCGCGGGCAGTGCGGCGCGTCCGGCGACAGCAGCGGCAGCCGCCGCGACGCCGGCACCGCGCCGGGAGGCGCCACCCGCGCGGCCGACAGCTTCGCCTTGGCCTCGGCCGACATCCAGTCGGTGGTCCAGGCGGGCGAGTAGACGGTGTGGATCTCCACGTCGCCGAAGCCCTCGCGGGACAGCGCCTTGGCGACGTCGGCGCGGATCGCCTCCATCGCCGGGCAGCCCGAGTAGGTGGGCGTGATGGTGACGACCGCGCGGTCGCCCTCGGCGTGAGCCTCGCGCAGAATGCCCAGGTCGGCGATGGTCAGCATGGGCAGCTCCGGGTCGGGAACCGACCCGGCGACCTCCCACGCCCGCGTCACCATGTCGCCCCCGGGTGGCTGCGGTGCAGGTGTTGCAGCTCGGCCAGCAGGTATCCCAGGTGCTCGGTGTGGACGCCGTCGCGGCCGCCGCGCGGCCGAAACGTCACGTCCGCGTCGGCGGGCCGGGTCAGGGTCGCGGTGTCCAGCACGGGATCGACGCGCCCCAGCCAGCCCTCGCGCAGTTCCGGGTGGGTCTCGAACAGCTCGAAGGTGTAGGGCCACAACGCGTCCACGGCGTCCTGGGCGCGGCGACGGGACTCCTCCGTTCCGTCGCCCAGCCGAACCGTCCACTGCGAGGAGTGGTCGAGGTGGTAGGCGACCTCCTTGATCGCCTTGGCCGCGATCTCGGCCAGCGGCCGCGCCGCCACCGTGTCGGCGTCGTCGTCGGCCAGCTTCAGATAGAGCTCGGCCTGGTAGCCGGCGACGAACAGCATCCGCACCATGGTGAACGCGAAGTCGCCGCGCGGCAGCTCCACCAGCTGGACGTTGCGGAACTCCCGCTCGTCGCGCAGATAGGCCAGCGCGTCCTCGTCGCGCCCGGCGCCCTCCAGCTCCCCGGCCAGCGTCAGCAGCAGGCGTGCCTGCCCGAGCTGGTCCAGGGCGATGTTGGACAGCGCGATGTCCTCCTCGAGCTCGTGGGCGCGCGCCGACCACTCGGCGAGCCGCTGCGCGGTGATCAGCGCGTCGTCGCCCAGCCCCAGCACGTGGTTCACGTCGCTCATATGTGCTCAGCGCCCTCGGGCATCTCGTAGAACGTCGGGTGGCGGTAGATCTTGTCGCCCGCCGGGGCGAAGAAGGCGTCCTTCTCCTGCGGACTGGACGCGGTGATCGCCGCGGCCGGTACCACCCAGATCGACACGCCCTCCTCGCGGCGGGTGTACAGGTCGCGGGCGTTGCGCAGCGCCAGGTCCGCGTCGGGCGCGTGCAGCGAGCCGACGTGCGTGTGCGACAGCCCGCGGCGCGGCCGCACGAATACCTCCCACAGTGGATTGTCCCTCATGCCGCCCTCTCCTGTCGCTTGCGCGCGTAGGCGACCGCCGCCTCGCGGACCCACGCGCCCTCGGTGTCCGCCCCCCGGCGGTGCGCCATGCGTTGCCGATTGCAGGGGCCGTCCCCCTTGACCACCCGCATGAATTCCTCGTAGTCGGGCTGGGTGTAGTCGTAGTGGCCGCGCTCGGCGTTCCACCTCAGGTTCTCGTCGGGCAGCTCGAGCCCCAGCACCTCGGCCTGCCGCGCCGTCATGTCCACGAAGCGCTGCCGCAGGTCGTCGTTGGAATAGCGCTTGACCTTCCACGCCATCGACTGGCGCGAATGCGTGGAGTCGGCGTCGGGTGGACCGAACATCGCCAGGGACGGATACCACCAACGGTTCACCGCGTCCTGCGCCATCGCGCGCTGGGCGTCGGTGCCGTGCGCCAGCACGTACAGCGACTGGAACCCCTGCCGCTGGTGGAACGACTCCTCCTTGCACACCCGGATCATGGCGCGGGCGTACGGCCCGTACGAGCAGCGGCACAGCGGTACCTGGTTGACGATCGCGGCGCCGTCCACCAGCCAGCCGATCGCGCCGACGTCGGCCCAGGTGACGGTCGGATAGTTGAAGATGGACGAATACTTCTGCTTGCCGCTCAACAGTTGCGCGTACAGCTCGGAGCGGTCCACGCCGAGGGTCTCGGTGGCGGCGTACAGGTACAGCCCGTGCCCGGCCTCGTCCTGCACCTTCGCCAACAGGATCGCCTTGCGGCTCAGGCTGGGGGCGCGGGTGAGCCAGTTGCCCTCGGGCTGCATCCCGATGATCTCGGAGTGGGCGTGCTGCGCCATCTGGCGGATCAGGGTCTCGCGGTACGCGGAGGGCATGGCGTCGCGCGGCTCGATCCTCTGGTCGGCGGCGATCACGGCGTCGAAGGAGGCGTCGGGGGCGTCGCGGCGCGCGGCTTCGGCCAGCTCGGTCTCGGCGGCCGCCACCTGCTCCAGCAGGCTGCCCTCCCCGGGCTGATCCGGTATCGGGACATCGTTTCCGTACACATCCCAAGTGTTACAGACGCGTGTCGGACGAGCAATGGGGTGTAACACGAAGAACGCCTCCCCGGCGAGCGGGGAGGCGTTCAGCAAAGGGTTGATCAGTCCTCGACGGAGCGGCGGCGCCGCGCCACCAGGAACAACACCCCGCCCAGCACGATGGCGGCCGCGCCGCCGGCCAGCGGCAGCGTCAGGCTGGAACCGGTGATCGGCAGGACGTCGTTGTCGCCGCCCTTGGCCTTGACGACCTGGGTCTCGTCGTCGTGGTAACCCCACAGCTGTGAGTCGACGTTGATGGAGCCGCTGATGGTCTCGGGCTCGCCGAAGACCTTGAGGTCGGGGTTGGCGTACAGCGTGACGTGGACGGTCTTCGACTCGCCCGGGATCAGGCCGTTGATCGTGCACTCCAGGTCTTCCTTGCCGGTGCATCCCTTGTCATGGCTGGACAGGATGACACCGTCTTGCTCCTCCTCCTTGGCGTGCGACAACTTCAGGGTGATGGCGCCCAGCGTGTCGGAGGAGTTGTTGGTGACGGTGACGGGCATGTCGACGCCCTTGCCGCCGGGGACCTGGTCGGATTCGATCTGGGACGGGGCGTCGAACTTGACGCGGCCGGCGCGGTCGTCGGGGGCGATGGTGATGTCGCCGGAGTCCTTGACGGTGTCGAGGCCCTTCGCGGAGTATGTCGCCGTGACGTGGACGGGGCCGTTGTCGTCGCTGCGCCAGTTGTCCCGCAACAGGATCTCGACCTGCTGGTCACCGGCGGCGTCCCCCGCAGGCAGAGCGCAGACGATGTCGGTGCCGTCGGAGTTGCAACGATCGTCGCCCAGGTTGACTTCGATGGGCTTCGTGGTCGAGAACGCGAGCCTGAGCTGCGTGGCGCCGTCGAAATCGGCGGGGGCATGCAGGTGGGTCACCCAGTTGACGCCGTCGCTGGAGTCGTCGATGGCGCCGGGGACGGTAAGGGGAAGTCCCGCATCAACCGACAACGCGTCGGCGGCGAGCGCGGGGGTAGGGACGGCGATTACCACCGCCGCGGACGCCGCGACAGCGGCGATGAGGGTACGGGGCGAAACCCGCATTCTTGTCCTCCTTGAGACCGCCCTGGTGGGCGTGGGCACGTTTGAATCAGACATGACACGCGGGTGAACACCAATGCGTTGCAGTTTGTCCCGATACGACAAGCGCCCCAGGCGGTTCAGTCGGAAAACAGCAGCGGGCCGTCGGCGGGAAGCGCCGGGGCCTCGCCCCGGGCGGCGGCGCGGCGGGCGAACTCGCGCAGGCCGTCGAGCTGCCGCTCGCCCAGCGAGAAGTCCAGGGTGCGGAAGTACCCGGCCAGGGTCGGCGCGTCGAACGGCTCCCAGCGGGCGGCGGCCGTCGCGGCGTCGTCGATCTCGGTGAGGCACAGCTCGACCGAGCGCTGGAACGCCAGGTGGACGTCCTTGACCAGCCCGGGGCTGGCCGCGGCGAAGTCGCGGCGCACCGCCCACACGGCGAACACCATGGGCAGCCCCGTCCACTCGCGCCACTGCGCGCCCAGGTCGGTGACGGTGAGGCCCTGGGTGGGCGCCTCGTACATGGCGCGCAGCGCCACGTCCCCGATCACCACGCACGCGTCGGCCTCGCGCATCATCTGCGGGACGTCGGAGGTGCGGCGGAAGTAGGTGGCGTCGATGCCGTAACGCTCCGACAACAACATCTGGGCCAGCAGCACGCCGGTGCGCGAGGCCGAGCCCAGCGCCACGCGTGCGCCGTCCAGTTCGGACAACGGACGCTCGTGGACGACGTTGACCGACAGCACGGGCCCGTCGCTGCCCACCGCGAGATTCGGCAACAGCAGCAGGTCCTCGTGGTGACGCAGGAACTCCACCAGGCTGATCGGCGCGATGTCCAGCTCCCCCGCCACCAGCGCGTCGTTCAGGTTCACGGGCGTGTCCTTCGTCAACGCGATGTCAAGCAGCGCACCCGAACGCATCAGACCCCAGTAGATCGGCAGACAGTTGAGGAACTCGATGTGCCCGACTCGGGGGCGTTGAAGACCGCTCACGGACGCGACGTTACACGGACACCGCCGCGCCCCGATGTCGGGGAAATTACGGATGACAAGTCACATGCGCGACGGTAGGCTGTTGCGTCCGCGCCGAGATCGGGGGCGCGGCCCGTCCAGGCGGGCGAAGCGGACGTGTCATCCCATGGAGGTCGCGGAGCCTCCGCACGGCCGAGGCCACTGGCGTGGAACATCCACGATGCGAAGGTCCTCACACTTCATGAACCACAGCCTTGACCCCGCCCTGCTCTCCGAACGCCAACACCTCGACGACTCGCGGGTCGCCCTGGGGCACATGCGAAAGCGCACCGAAGCCATCGGCGACAACGCCGGCGACCAGCTCACCGCCTGGGCGCTGGGGCGGCTGCGCATGCTGCGGCTAGCCGACCTCGCCGACCGCCCCGACATCCCGCTGTTCTTCGGGCGGATCTGGCTGCCCGGGGAGGACTTCCACATCGGACGGCGCCACGTGGTGGACCACGCGGGCCACCCGATGGTGCTCGACTGGCGGGCGCCGCTGTCGCGCACCTTCTACCAGGCGTCCGTGCGCGACCCCCAGGGCGTGGCGCGGCGGCGGCGCTTCGGATTCGTCGGCGGCGAACTCACCAGCTTCGAGGACGAACAGCTCGACGCGGGCAGCGAACTCGGGGAGTCGTCCGCGATCCTGGCCGCCGAGATCGAACGCCCCCGCGTCGGCCCGATGCGCGACATCGTGGCCACCATCCAGCCCGAACAGGACGACCTGGTGCGCGCCGACCTCGACACCAGCCTGTGCGTCCAGGGGGCCCCGGGCACGGGAAAGACCGCGGTCGGCCTGCACCGCGCGGCGTTCCTGCTGTACGCGTATCGCGACCAGCTGAAGCGCGGCGGCGTCCTCATCGTCGGCCCCAACACCGCGTTCATGTCGTACATCAACAACGTGCTGCCCACCCTCGGCGAGGTCGACGTGACCCAAAAGGCCGTCGACGAGCTCTTCGACGGCGTCGCGGTGCGCGGCGAGGACACCGTGGCCACCGCGCGGCTGAAGCACGACGCGCGGCTGGCCGAGGTGCTGCGCCGCGCCGTGTGGGGCCACGTGACCCTCCCCGACGACTCCCTGATGATCGCCGACGGCAGCTGGCGCTGGCGGCTCGGCGCCGACTACCTGCGCCGCGCCGTCGAGGAGGCGATCGGCGAGAACCTGCCGTACCTGGTGGGGCGGGAACGCGTGCGCGCCCAGGTGGTCGCGGGGCTGCGGCGCCAGGTCGAGCTGCGCAGCGGCGACTCGCCGTCCGAGGCGTGGACCCGCAAGGTGGGTCGACACCCGACGGTGCAGGCGTTCCTGGACGGGGTGTGGCCGAAGCTGGATCCCAGGAAGCTCGTGTCCCGCCTGCTCACCGACGCCGAATACCGCGCCGACGCCTGCCGCGGCATCCTGTCGCCCGACGAACAGGAACTGTTGGCCAGCCGCACCAAGGTCCCCCGCCACACCGCCGCCGACGCCGTCCTCGTCGACGAGGTGGCGGGCCTGCTGGAACGCACCGAGGGCTTCGGCCACGTCGTGGTCGACGAGGCCCAGGACCTGTCGGCCATGCAGTGCCGCGCCATCGCCCGCCGCAGCCCCCACGGCTCCCTGACGGTCCTGGGCGACCTGGCCCAGGGCACCGCGCCGTGGGCGGCGAGCCAATGGTCGCAGTCCCTGCGCCACATGGGAAAGACCGACGGCCAACAGGTCACCCTCACCACGGGCTTTCGCGTGCCCGCCGACGTGATCGCGGTGGCCAACCGCCTGCTCCCCCACCTGGAGGTCGACGTCCCGCCCGCCCGCTCGCTGCGCACCGACGGTCTGCTCGAGATCCTCGACTCCACCGACCTCGCCGCCGACGTCCCCGTCGCGATCGACAAGGCCCTGGCCGCGGAGGGCTCGGTCGGGGTCATCGCCCCCGACGCCCGCGTCGCGGCGCTGCGGGACGCCTACGGCGCCAACGATCGCGTGGAGTTCGTGCCCGCCTCGATCGCCAAGGGGCTGGAGTTCGACCACGTGATCGTCGTCGAGCCCGCCGACATCGTCGACGCCGAGCCGATGGGGCTGCGGCGCCTGTACGTCGTGTTGACCCGCGCGGTCTCCCGCCTGACGGTGCTGCACACCCGCCCGCTCCCCGAGGCGATGCTGGAGTAAAAGGACGCGACCCTCCGCAAAAAGAAACGACTCTTCGTGCGGCGAAGCGTCTGGGCGCGCCGCGGCCTGCCGAAGAGCAGTGGCCCCGAGACTTGTAGGTCTCGGGGCCGCTACTGGGAAGGGACGGCAGGCTCTCACCAGTCACCGAAGGCCGCGAGTTGTCGCGGGCTCCGTGCCCTGTTCAACGGAGGGGGCGACGGGGAGGTAACGGCCAAGTCCGATATTTCTGACTTGCGGGGTTTACGCCAGCTTCTTCGCGAGGTTGTCGGCCAGCGCGCCCATGAACTCGTCGGTGCTGAGCCACGCGGCGTCGCCGCCGACCAGCAGCGCCAGGTCCTTGGTCATCTGGCCGCCCTCGACGGTCTCGACGCAGACCTGCTCCAGCTTCTCGGCGAAGTCGGAGACGGCGGGGGTGTTGTCCAGCTTGCCGCGGTGCGACAGGCCGCGGGTCCACGCGAAGATCGAGGCGATCGGGTTGGTGGAGGTCTTCTTGCCCTGCTGCCACTGGCGGTAGTGGCGGGTCACGGTGCCGTGGGCGGCCTCGGCCTCGACGGTCTTGCCGTCGGGGGTCATGAGGACCGAGGTCATCAGGCCGAGCGAGCCGAAGCCCTGCGCCACCACGTCGGACTGCACATCGCCGTCGTAGTTCTTGCAGGCCCACACGTAGCCGCCCTCCCACTTCAGGGCGGCGGCGACCATGTCGTCGATGAGGCGGTGCTCGTAGGTCAGGCCCTTGGCGTCGAAGTCGGCCTTGAACTCGGCGTCGAAGATCTCCTGGAACACGTCCTTGAACATGCCGTCGTAGGCCTTCAGGATGGTGTTCTTGGTGGACATGTACACGGGGTACTCGCGGTCCAGGCCGTAGCGCAACGACGCCCGCGCGAAGTCCTCAATAGACTTGCGGTAGTTGTACATCGACATCGCCACGCCGCCGCCCTCGGGGTACTGCGCGACCTCGAACTCCATCGGCTGACTGCCGTCGGCGGGGGTGAAGGTGACGGTGAGGGTTCCGGGACCGGGCACCTTGAAGTCGGTGGCCTTGTACTGGTCGCCGTGCGCGTGACGGCCGACCACGATCGGCTTGGTCCAACCGGGCACCAGCCGCGGCACGTTCGACATGATGATCGGCTCGCGGAAGATCACGCCGCCCAGGATGTTGCGGATCGTCCCGTTGGGCGAGCGCCACATCTTCTTCAGGCCGAACTCCTCGACCCGCGCCTCGTCGGGGGTGATGGTGGCGCACTTGACGCCGACGCTGTGCTGATTGATCGCGTTGGCGGCGTCGATCGTGATCTGGTCGTCGGTCTCGTCCCGCTTCTGGACGGACAGGTCGTAATACTTCAGGTCGACGTCGAGATACGGCAGGATCAACTGGTCCTTGATCTGCTGCCAGATGATGCGGGTCATCTCGTCGCCGTCGAGCTCGACGACCGGGTTCTCTACCTTGATTTTGGCCATGCGACCGATTCTCCTAGTACTGCTGAGGGTGGCGCCCGCAGGTCCAGCCGTGCGCTGACCGAGCGCTAACAGTACGAGCGTACTGGATGGGTTCGGCGCCACCAACACCGCCACGGTGAGTTCTTGCCCATAGGTCAGGATCGCCGCACCCGCAGCACCCGAAAGCCCTTCTGGCTGGCGTGCTTGACCACCGCGAAGCCCCGGTCGGCGATCCACGGCACCAGCGAGTCGGCGCCCTTGTGCCGCGCCACCACGAGCCATGCCGTGCCGTCGGGGCGCAGCCGCGGCAGCCAGGCCGCCAGCAGCTCGTGCAGCGCCTCCTTGCCGACGCGGATCGGCGGGTTGGACCAGATCTCGTCGAACTCCAGCCCCTCGGGGATGTCGTCCGGAGTGGACGGAAGTATCCGGTCGCCGAGGTCCAGGCGCTTCGCGTTGGCCGCCACCAGTTCCAGGGCCCTCGAGTTGACGTCCACGGCGTGCACCGTCCCCGAGCTGAAGCTGGCCAGCGCCACCGACACGGGCCCCCACCCGCAGCCCAGGTCCAGGTAGGTGCCGTCGCCCGTCGGCAGCGGCGCCTTGCGCAGCAGCACCGCCGTTCCGGGGTCGAGGCGCGACGCCGAGAACACCCCCGGCGCCGCGGCGAGGCGGAACTCCCGCTGCCCCACCGAGAACGCGACGGTGTGCTGCTTCGCGTCGGCGTGCGGGTCGGACGAAAAGTAATGTTGCTGTTCGGTCACATGGTCATTGTGGGTTAACCGATCGAGGGACTTTCACCGAACTCCCCACCCGGGGCGCCGCGGTCGCCTACCGTCAGTGCGCGTGGTACGCAGTCAGTCACCGTTTGGTACTCCCCCAACGACTTCCCAGGTCATCGACCCTCCCGAGGCCCCGCCGACCCGCCGCCGCATCGCGGCGCATCGCGGCCGCGCCGAGGTCCCGCGCCGACCCCGCACCGCCCGAGACCTCGCCTCGATCCCCCTGCGACGCGCGGCCAAGCGCGCCAATCGCAAGCGCCACAACTGGTTGGCGATCCTGGCGATCGTCGTGGGCACCATCGCGATCGCCGCCTGCGGCACGGGCATCTGGTACGTGCTGCGCGACGACTCCACCAACACCACCGCTCCGCACCAGCAGCACACCGCCGAGCCCTCGGCCCCGCACGCCTCGGCCCACGCCGACCCGCTCTCCTCCCGCACCACCGATCCCCAACCGCTCACGCCGAATGCCCTGTTCGGCGACTCCCCCTTGCGATCCCACGCCGCGACCTACCCCGTCCTGGGCACTCAGTCGCTGGACGACTGTCGCAAGGCGGCCACCGCCGAACTCGCCCGCGCCCTCCGGCAGGGCCACTGCACCCAGGTGGTCCGCGCGACCGTCGCCAACGCCGACGCCACCCACGTGGCCACCCTCGGCGTCGTCAACCTCGCCACGGCCAAGGCCGCCACGACCCTCCGCCACGACATCGAACACGGCGACAACGGCGGCGGCTTCACCGCCTACCGCGCCACGGGCCCCAGCAAGAGCCTCGGCCTGAAGCCCACGGTCCTGGGCTTCAACACCTACGGCCACTACCTGCTGTACGTCGTCATCGGCCGCACCGACGACCGCACCCCCGCCCGCGACGAACCCGCCGTGTCCACCATGGTCTCCGACCTGGTCGACACGTACCTGGTCAAGAAGCTAGAACCCCGCCGCGAGTGATCCGCGCCTGCGGCGCGTCAGGGCCTGCCGTTCGCTCCACTGTGTCGGGTCGTCGGGGTATTCGACCTCGACCAGGGTGAGGCCGCGGGCGGGGGCGACCGTGACCTCGCCGCTGCGGCTGTCGCGGGTCAACAGGCCCGCCAGCCAGGCGGTGTCGCGCTTGCCCTCGCCGACGGCGAGCATCGCGCCGACCAGGCTGCGCACCATGGAGTGGCAGAAGGCGTCGGCCACCACGGTGGCCTCGGCGACGCCGTCGGGGTCGCGGGCCCAGTCGACGCGGCGCAGGGCGCGGATCGTGGTGGCGCCCTCGCGGCGCTTGCAGAATGCCGCGAAGTCGTGTTCGCCCAGCAGGACCGCGGCCGCGGCGTTCATGGCGTCCAGGTCGATCGCGCGCGGCCACGCCGCGGTGTCGATGCGCCGCAAGGGATCGGTGCCCCATTCGGCGTCGGAGACGCGATAGACGTAGCGGCGCGACAGCGCCGAGAACCGCGCGTCGAAGGCGGTGCTGACCTCGCGGGCGCCCGTCACGCGCACGTCGGGGGGCAGGATGCCGCGCAGGCGCCACAGCACGCGGGGCCCGACGCGTTGCCAGGTCTCGGAGGGGACGTCGACGTGCGCGACCTGGCCCCTGGCGTGGACGCCCGCGTCGGTGCGGCCCGCCACGGTGAGCCGGTCGGGGGTGGCGAACAGGCATTCGAGGGCGCGCCGGATCTCGCCCGCCACGGTGCGTTGGCCCGGTTGGAAGGCCCAGCCCGCGAAGTCGGTGCCGTCGTAGGCGATGTCGAGCCGCAGACGCGTCGAGGCCGCGGGCCCGTCCTCCGTGGTGGAGTCGGGCTCGCGGCCTCGATCGGTCACGTCGACTTACTCGTCGTCGGTCTTGGACTCGGTGGTCTCCTCCTCGGAGTCACCACCGGCCAGCGCCTCCACCGCTTCGGCCTTGGCGGCCTTGCGGGTGCTCTTGCGCTTGGGCTTGGGAGCCTCGGCGAGCTCCTCGACCAGCTCGATGACGGCCATCGGCGCGTTGTCGCCCTTGCGGGGGCCGACCTTGACGATGCGGGTGTAGCCGCCGTCGCGGTTGGCGTAACGCTGCGCGATCTCGTCGAACAGGTCGTGGGTGACGTCGCGGTCGGTCATGCGCGCGATGGCGCGGCGCCGCGAGGACAGGTCGCCCCGCTTGGCGAAGGTCACCAGCCGCTCGGCGTACGGGCGCAGCCGCCTCGCCTTGGCCTCGGTCGTGGTGATCTTGCCGTGCCTGAACAGCGAGGTAGCCAGGTTCGCCAGCATGAGCCGCTGGTGCGCCGGGGAACCACCGAGACGGGGGCCCTTGGTCGGCTGTGGCATTGCTTTGCTCCTTTAGTACTGAATCGTCGTGGCGAAACTCGCCGTTCCAAAGAGCCGGGCTCTTAGAGTTGTTCGGTCTCGCGGAGGTCTTCTCCGTCGTCGAACTCGTCGTACTCGTTGTCGTCGTAGGCCGCGGCGGCCTCGGCCGGGTCGAAGGTGCCCGGGGAGTCCTTGAGCGCCAGCCCGAGACCCGCGAGCTTCATCTTGACCTCGTCGATCGACTTCTGGCCGAAGTTGCGGATGTCCAGCAGGTCGGCCTCGGTGCGGGTGACCAGCTCGCCGACGGTGTCGACGCCCTCGCGCTTCAGGCAGTTGTAGGAGCGGACGGTGAGTTCCAGCTCCTCGATCGGCAGCGCCATGTCGGCGGCCAGCTGGGCGTCGGCCGGGGACGGGCCCACGTCGATGCCCTCGGCGGCGGAGTCCAGCTCGCGGTAGAGCCCGAACAGCTCCACCAGGGTGGATCCCGCGGACGCCAGCGCGGTGCGCGGGCTGGTCGACGGCTTGGTCTCGACGTCGATGATGAGCTTGTCGAAGTCGGTGCGCTGCTCGACGCGGGTGGCCTCCACCCGGTAGCTCACCTTGATCACGGGCGAGTAGATCGAGTCGACGGGGATGCGGCCGATGCCCGCCCCCGCCTGCTTGTTCTGCGGCGCCGACACGTAACCGCGTCCCCGCTCGACGATGAGCTCCATGTCGAGGCGGCCCTTGCCGTTGAGGGTGGCCAGCTTCAGCTCCGGGTTGTGGACGGTGACGCCCGACGGCGGCTGAATGTCTCCGGCGGTGACGTCGCCGGGGCCCTGCTTGCGCAGGTACATGGTCACGGGTTCGTCGTGTTCGGAGCTGACGCACAGCTGCTTGACGTTGAGCACCAGCTCCACGACGTCCTCTTTGGCGCCGGGGATGGTGGTGAACTCGTGGAGCACGCCGTCGACCTTGATGGACGTGACCGCCGCGCCCGGGATGGACGACAGCAGGGTGCGCCGCAGCGAGTTGCCGAGCGTGTAACCGAATCCCGGCTCCAGCGGTTCGATGGCGAACCGGGAACGGGTCTCCGACAGGTTCTCCTCGGCCAGACTGGGCCGCTGAGTGATGAGCACTTCGTACTTCCTTTGCGTTTCTGACGCCCGCTATATGACGTCATGAACAATGGGATGCGCGGAGCGTCCACAAAGGATGTGAACGCGCCGCGCGGGCCGCGCTACTACTTCGAGTAGAGCTCGACGATGAGCTGCTCCTGCACCTGGGTGTCGATGACCTGGCGCTCGGGCAGGTTGTGGACCAGGATCTTCATCTTGGACGGGATCGGCTCCAGCCAGGCGGGAATGATCTTCTCGCCGGCCTCGGCGCGCGCCACCACGAACGGCGTCATCTCCACCGACTTGGGCCGCACCTCGATGATGTCCTTCGGGGTGACCAGGAAGGACGGGATGTCCACCTTGCGTCCGTTGACCTTGAAGTGGCCGTGCTTGACCAGCTGCCGCGCCATGTCGCGCGACTTGGCGAATCCGGCGCGGTAAACCACGTTGTCCAGACGGGACTCGAGGATCTTCAGCAGTTCCTCACCGGTCTTGCCGGTGCGCCGGTTGGCCTCGACGTAGTACTTGCTGAACTGCTTCTCCAGCACACCGTAGGTGCGCTTGGCCTTCTGCTTCTCGCGAAGCTGCAGCAGGTACTCGGTCTCCTTGGGACGACCGCGTCCGTGCTGCCCGGGCGGGAAGGGCCGCGACTCCAGCGGGCACTTCGCGCTCTCGCACTTGCTGCCCTTGAGGAACAGCTTCATCTTCTCGCGTCGGCAACGGCGGCAATCCGCTCCAGTGTGACGAGCCATTTCAGCTAACCCCCTCAGACCCGGCGCCGCTTGGGCGGACGGCAGCCGTTGTGCGGCTGCGGAGTGACATCGGAAATCGACCCGACCTCGAGGCCGGCGGCCTGGAGCGAACGGATCGCGGTCTCGCGGCCCGAGCCCGGGCCCTTGACGAACACGTCGACCTTGCGCATGCCGTGCTCCATGGCGCGACGCGCGGCGGCCTCGGCGGCCATCTGCGCGGCGAACGGCGTGGACTTACGAGAGCCCTTGAACCCGACCTGGCCGGACGACGACCACGAGATCACCGCGCCCGTGGGGTCGGTGATCGACACGATCGTGTTGTTGAAGGTGCTCTTGATGTGGGCGTGTCCCGCCGCGATGTTCTTCTTTTCCTTGCGGCGGACCTTCGATCCGCCGCGCTTCGGACCAGCCATTGACTGAGTGCGCTCCTAAACGTCTATTACTTCTTGCCGGGCTTCTTCTTGCCCGCGACCGTGCGCTTCGGACCCTTGCGGGTGCGCGCGTTGGTGCGGGTGCGCTGACCATGAACCGGCAGACCGCGGCGGTGCCGGATTCCCTGGTAGCAACCGATCTCAACCTTGCGGCGAATGTCGGCGGCGACGCTGCGGCGCAGGTCACCCTCCACCTGGTAGTTCGCCTCGATGTGATCGCGGAGCTGCACGAGCTCGGCGTCGGTGAGTTCGTGGACGCGCTTGGACGGGCTGATGCCCGTCGTCACGCAGGTCTCGACGGCACGAGTGCGGCCGACACCGAAGATGTAAGTAAGGGCGATCTCGACGCGCTTCTCGCGCGGCAGATCGACACCAACCAAACGTGCCATGTGCGGGCGTTGTCTCCTTGAATCGTCGCCAGGTCTGCACCGTTCGCTGATTCCCCGCCAGCCCGGGCGGGGCCCCGGCCTGACGATCCGGGGGCGAAGCGGGCGCGTGACGCCCGCTCGCGAACAGTGTTTGTGTCTTATGTGGTGCGTCCTTCGGCGAAGTCCGCGCGAACCACTGTCAGCCCTGACGCTGCTTGTGGCGCGGGTCGGTGGAACAAATGACCATGACCCGGCCGTTGCGGCGAATGGTGCGGCAGTTCTTGCAGATCTTCTTGACGCTCGGTTTGACCTTCACGAGCCCTACTTGTGGTTGGAAATCAGCGGTACCGGTAGACGATTCGCCCACGGGACAGGTCGTATGGCGAAAGCTCCACCACCACCCGGTCCTCCGGAAGAATGCGAATGTAGTGCTGACGCATCTTGCCGCTGATGTGCGCCAAGACCTTGTGACCATTGGTCAGCTCCACCCGGAACATGGCGTTCGGGAGGGGTTCAATGACCCGGCCCTCTATCTCAATCGCGCCGTCTTTTTTCGGCATGTCCTCCGCTACCGTGACTTGTCGGATCTGAATACTCTGATGTCGAACGCCCTCAGCCGCGGCCGTCTCCCGAGGAAGCGCGCACGGGCATGACGGACCAGGCGCTCAGCACCGTCTGGAGAGTCTACTCGCCCTCCCCAGGCGTCGACCACCCGCCCCGTGGTCGGGCGTGTCACGCCGCGATTCGGGGCCCGCGGGCCGTCAGGACGTGCGCGGGCGGGAAGTTGCGCATCTCCGGGCCGCGGACGCACACGTCGCTGAATCGCTCGCCCAGTAGCCTGCGAAACCGCTCCCCCGGGGGGAACGCGTACGAGCCGACGTAGTTGAACGTCGTGAAGACCCCGTGCCGGGGGTGCAGCGCCGCCACCACCGCGTCCAGGATGTCGCGCTGCAGGCCCTCGGGGAAGGCCGCGAACGGCAGGCCGCTGATCACCGCGTCGACCGCGCCGATGTCGCGATCCTTGAGGATGCGCGGCAGTTCAGCCGCGGATTCGCACACCACCTCCACATCGGGGAAGCGGGTTCGCAAGCGGGTGACGAACTCCTCGTTCAGGTCGATGGCGACGTGCCTTCCCTTGCCGCGCAGGCGGTGCTGGATCTGCGCGGTGGTGGGCCCCGTTCCCGGCCCCAGCTCGGCGACGGTGGGCTCGGCGTGGCCCTCCAGCACGGAGGCGAGCCGGCGGGCCAGGAAGCGCGAGGACGGCCACACGGCCCCGGTCTTGCCGGGGGCGCGGAGCCAGGAGCCGACGAATACCGCGGTGTCACGCATGTAACTCGGCGGTCGGGGTTCAGGGGTTCCGGGAGTCATTCCGGACGAAGTTACAGGACAAAGCCGGCCGGCAGGGGATCGTGCCGGTGGAATAGGTGGGAACTCAGGGTGTCCCCTGACCCGCCAGCGCCTCGAGCTTGCGCGCGCTGCGCGACCAGGCGACGTAGCCGCGGATCACCAGCACGGCGAACACCACGTAGATCAGCGCGGAGAACCACAGCCCGCTGGCCAGTTGCAGCGGCACGGCGACGGCGTCCACCGCCAGCCACACGAACCAGAACTCCACCAGCCCGCGCCCCTGCGCGGCGAAGGCCACGACGGTGCCGATGAAGATCCACGCGTCGGGCCACGGCGACCAGGAGCCGCCCGCCCAGGTGAGGTACAGGGCGTAGCCGACGGTGCCCAGGACCATCGCGCCGGTCACCAGGAACCACTCCCCGCGGGTGGCGCGCCGCACCGGCATGCCGAAGACGTCGCGGCGGTGCCGCCACCACACCCACCAGCCGTACAGCGAGATCAGCAGGATCGCGACCTGGCGGTCGCGCAGGCCGCCCAGGTGGGCGTCGGTGTACACCACGAACAGCAGCACCGTCGCCAGGATCTGCACCGGCCACACCCACAGGGTCCGCTTGGCCGCCAACAACACCACGGTGACGGCGGCGATCTGCCCGAACAGCTCCGCCCAGGAGACGTGCTGTCCGGCGATCGTGAGCCCGGATTCGACGAGGGAGTCCACGGTATTTATCTACACGGTGCGGCGGCCGATTATTCGGTGCCGGGCGCGCGATTCCCGTCACGCTGTTGCAGCGACGGGCGGATCAGGAAGCGCTCCATGCCCGTGACGCACAGCATCGGCGCCGCGACCGTCCCGATCACCCAGATGGGCCAGAAGTCCGGGTCGCCGCTGCCGGCCACCTGGCTGATCACCCAGATCACGGTGCAGATCACCATGGGCACGACGCCGCCGAACCACATCCACTTGATCCAGTCGGGGGTGCGGTCGTGGCGGGGGCGCCGGCGCCGCTGCGGCGGGGGCGAGCCTTGCGGCCGTTCCACCCGGGGCGCCAGATCACCGGACTCGGTGACCGCCAGGACGCCGCGTCCGGCCCCCATCAGGTCGCCGGTGATCGGGTCGAGGTCGCCGACCGTCTTGGCCTCGTACACCTGCTGGAGGCGGTCGTCGTATTCGGCCAGGCTCAGCCGCCCCTCGTCCACGGCCGACTTCAGCAGTCGCGACACCAACTCGCGGTCGGAATCGCCGATGCGCAGCTTGTCTTTGTCGTTCACCAGGGTTCTCTCATGTCGGGGGCTGCCACTACACGGTCGCGTCCATTAAAGCGGATCAGCGTCTGCCGTGGCGGTCCCAGGAGCCGGCGAAGCTCAACACGGCGATGATGCCCCAGACCCAGATCGGCCAGTAGCCCGGCGGACGCAGGTGGTCGGAGGTGACCCACTGCAGCAGCCAGATGCCGTTGGTGATGATGAATATCGAGCCGAAGCCCGACCAGATGCCCGTCAGGGTGCGCCGACGATCGCGGCGCCGGTCGCGGCGGCGCTCCCAGCGGTCTCCGCGGCCCTCGCTCGGCGGCGTGGGAGGCGGCGCGGGCTCCACCTGCGACTTGCTGACCGAGGCGACCCCGGGGATGTCGGCGATCAGCGCGTCGAGTTCGGCGTAGGTCTTGGCACCGTATGCCTGCTGCAGGCGCTCGTCGTACTCGGACAGGTCGAGGCGGCCCTCGTTCTGGGCGACGCGCAGCCGATCGGCGACGGCTTGACGGTCGGCATCCGACGCACGCTTATCCCCCGGCCGGACATCGGGCAGTGGCTCCTCGCTGGACATGAAATCATCCTGCCATTACCGCGAGGCGGCGTCGATATCCGTACGGCCACACAATTCTCGCGGCCGCCATCGTCACTGCCGCGCCAGGGACGCCAGGGACTCACCCAGGCGCTCGGCTCCCCCGTCGGGGGCCGTCAGCACCCAGATGCCGTCGTCGCAGACGGCGATGGAGTGCTCGGTGTGGGCGGCGGGGGTGCCGTCGGCGGTGGAGACGGTCCAGCCGTCGTCGTCCTCGACGATCTCGGCCTCGCCCAGGGTGATCATCGGCTCCAGGGCCAGCGCCATGCCGGGCCGGATCTTCGGGCCGACCCCGCTGCGCCCGTAGTTCAGCACGTGCGGGTCCTGGTGCATCTCGGTGCCGATGCCGTGCCCGCCGAAGCCGGTCACGATGCCGTAGTCTCCGGCGTCCTGGATCGAGGTCTGGATGGCGAAGGAGATGTCGCCGAGCCGGCGCGCGGTGGCGGCGGCCCGGATGCCGGCCCACATCGCCTCCTCGCAGGCGCTCACCAACGCGGTGAGCTCCTTGGCGACCTCGCCCACCCCCAGGGTGATGGCGGCGTCTCCGTGCCAGCCGTCGACGATCGCGCCGACGTCGATGGAGATCAGGTCGCCGTCTTCCAGAACCTGTGTGGGCGAAGGGATCGCGTGCACCACCTGGTCGTTGACGGACGAGCAGATCGAGCCCGGGTACGGCCCGTTGCCGATGTCGTAGCCCAGGAACGACGGGACGCCGCCGCTGGAGCGGATCACCTTCTCGGCCAGCACGTCGAGGTCCTTGGTGGAGACGCCGGGCTTGACGGCCTCGCGCATCGCGTCGTGCACGGCGGCCACCACCAGGCCGGCGGCGCGCATCCGGCGAAACTGCTCGGGCGTCTTGTATTGAATGCGGTCGCGGGAGAACATCAGGTCTCGTAGGACGACAGGGCGTCCAGGGCTCGGGCGGTGACGTCCTCCACCGGGCCGGTGGCGTCGATGCCGACGAGCTTCCCGGCCTTGCCGTAGAAGCCGATCAGCGGCGCGGTCTCGTTGGCGTACACCTCGAGCCGCTTGGTGATGGTCTCGGGCTTGTCGTCGTCGCGCTGGTAGAGCTCGCCGCCGCAGCGGTCGCAGCGCCCCTCCACCTGGGTGCGGTCGAACTCGACGTGCCAGATCTTGCCGCAGCCGTGGCAGGTGCGCCGCCCCGACAGCCGCCGGACCACCTCGTCGTTGTCGACGACCAGCTCCAGCACCAGGTCGAGCCCGCTGCCCATGTCGGCCAGCAGCTTGTCCAGCGCCTGTGCCTGCGGCACGGTGCGCGGGAAGCCGTCCAGCAGAAAACCGTCGGCGGCGTCCGGCTCGGCCAGCCGGTCGCGCACCATGTCGATGGTGACCTTGTCGGGCACCAGGTCTCCGGCGTCCATGTACCGCTTGGCCTCCAGGCCCAGCGGCGTCCCTCCGGTGACGTTGGCCCGGAAGATGTCGCCCGTCGAGATCTTGGGCACGGAGAGCTGGGTGGCGATGTACTCCGCCTGCGTGCCCTTGCCCGCCCCAGGCGGCCCTACAAGTACCAACCTCATAAACACCAGCCTCCCTATTTTTTAAGGAAACCCTCATAGTTTCGCTGCATCAGCTGGCTTTCGATCTGCTTGACGCTCTCCAGGCCGACACCGACCATGATCAGCACCGAGGTACCGCCGAACGGGAACTTCTGGAACACCTGAGCACCGCCGAAGGCGATGATCGCGAGGTTGGGAAGTACCGCGATCAGACCAAGATAGACCGCTCCGGGCAATGTCAGACGCGACAACACGTGCTCGAGGTACTGGGCAGTGGGCTTGCCTGGACGCCGACCGGGAATGAAACCGCCGAACTTCTTCATGTTATCGGCGACTTCATTCGGGTTGAAGTTGATCGAAACGTAGAAGTATGTGAAAAAGATGATAAGCAGGAAATAGCAGACTGTATAGACCCAGCTGCTCTGATTCGCCAGGTAGGTGTTGATGAACACGACCCAGGCCGGCGGCTTGGCGTCCGACCGGTAGAACTGCGAGATCAGCGTCGGGATGTACAGCAGCGAGGAACCGAAGATCACGGGGATGACGCCCGCCTGGTTGACCTTCAGCGGGATGTAGGTGGACGAGCCCCCGTACATCCGCCGCCCCACCTGTTTCTTGGCGTACTGCACCGGAATCCGGCGCTGCGACTGTTCGATGAAGACCACCGCGGCCATGATCGCGATACCCACCACGATGATGGCGGCGAAGATGAACCAGCCCGAGCCCTTCTCCGACTGCTTGATGTTCCAGATCTGGCCGGGCAGCTGCGCGGCGATCGACGAGAAGATGACCACGGACATGCCGTTACCGATGCCCTTGTCGGTGATCAGCTCACCGAACCACATGATCATCGCGGTTCCGGCGGTCATGACGACCACGATCATGATCAGGGTGATCGGCATGGGCAGACCGACGCTCTTGGAACTGGTGTCGGCGATGATCTCCTTACACGACTGCGGCGCGTTGCCCGCGTTACCGGGGCTGAACAGCTGACCGGAACGCGCCAGCGCGATGTAGCCCGAGGCCTGAAGGACGCCCAGTCCCAGGGTCAGGTACCGCGTGTACTGGGTGATCTTCTGCTGCCCCGCGGGGCCTTCCTTCTTCAGCTGCTCCAGCCGCGGAATCACCACGGTCAACAGCTGCAGGATGATGCTGGAGGTGATGTAGGGCATGATGCCCAACGCCAGCACCGACAACTTCAGCAGCGCGCCGCCGGAGAACAGGTTCAGCAGCGTGAAGACGCTGCTCTCCTTCTCCAGCTGGATGCACTCCTCGACCTTGCCGTACGCGACGCCCGGGCTCGGGATCGACGCCCCCAGCCGATACAGCACCAGGATGAACAAGGTGAAGAGGAGTTTTTTGCGCAGATCAGGCGTGCGGAACGCACTGAAGAATGCGGTGAGCAACTTAAGGTTCCTCCAGCAACTGCCGCCACCGGGGTCAGTGGCCTTGGGCGTCGTATTGTGCCGACCCGCACATACGAGCCGCGTGGTGGACTTTAACAGTCCGGCTATGTGAGGACACAGCACCCGCCGTTCGCGAGCCGTTGGCGGAGCGCGTATGCCCGGTTTGACCCATATGGCAGTGGGCCGGCCGCCATGTCAGGCGACCGGCCCACCACTGTGGAGTCAGTTCCGCTTGTCCAGCACGGTGGCGGTGCCACCGGCCGCGAGGATCTCGTCCTTGGCGTTGCGGGAGAAGGCGTGCGCCGAGATCTCCAGCTTCACGCCGGCGAGGTCTCCCGAGCCCAGCACCTTCACCAGCTGCCCCTTGCGGACGGCACCGGCGCGCACCAGTTCGGCGGGGCCGACGCTGCCGCCCTTCGGGAACAGCTCGGCCAGCTTGTCCAGGTTCACGACCTGGTAGTAGACCTTGAAGCGGTTCTTGAACCCCTTCAACTTCGGCAGCCGCATGTGCAGCGGCACGCCGCCGCCCTCCAGGAACATCGGGACGTTCTTGCGGGCCTTGGTTCCCTTGGTACCGCGACCGGCGGTCTTGCCCTTGGAACCCTCACCGCGACCCACCCGGGTCTTGGGGGTGTTGGATCCGGGCGCCGGGCGCAGGTGGTGAATCTTGATAGTCATCGACTACTCCACCTCCTCGACCGCGACCAGGTGCCGCACGGTGTGAATCATGCCGCGGATCTCTGGACGGTCCTCTTTGATCGCTATGTCGTTGATGCGCTTGAGGCCCAAGCTGCGCAGCGTCTCGCGCTGGTTCGGCTTGGTGCCGATCTTGGACCGGGTCTGCGTGACCTTCAAACGTGCCATGTCACCGACCCCCTCACGCCTCGACGCCCGCACGGGCCCGCAGCATGGCGGCCGGCGCGACGTCCTCAATGGGAAGCCCACGGCGGGCGGCGACCTTCTCCGGTCCCTCCAGGGACTTCAGGGCCGTCACCGTGGCGTGCACGATGTTGATGGCGTTGTCCGAGCCGAGGCTCTTGGACAGCACGTCGTGTATGCCCGCGCACTCCAGCACGGCACGCACCGAACCACCCGCGATGACACCGGTACCGGCGCTGGCCGGCTTCAGCAGCACCTCGCCGGCGGCCTCGCGGCCGATCACCGGGTGCGGGATCGTCCCGCCGATGCGCGGCACGGTGAAGTAGTTCTTCTTGGCCTCCTCGACGCCCTTGGCGATCGCCGCGGGCACCTCCTTGGCCTTGCCGTAGCCGACGCCGACCTGGCCGTTGCCGTCGCCCACCACGACCAGCGCGGTGAAGCTGAAGCGGCGACCGCCCTTGACGACCTTGGCGACACGGTTGATCGTGACGACCTTCTCAATGTGCGGGGTCTTGTCCGCGGCGTCCTTACCGCCCCGTCCACCCTCGCGGCGGTCCCGGCGACCGCGGCCGCCTTCGCGACCGCCGCCCTCGGTGTTCCCGCCCTGGCGCCTCTCCGCCATCAGGTACTACCTCTTTCTGTTTGTTGGCTATAACGCCGGCGCGCCGCCCCACGAATGAAGCGGTGCGCCGACTCGCTGGCGAACCATCCTAGAAGGACAGTCCGCCGTCGCGGGCGGCGTCGGCCAGGGCCGCGATCCGTCCGTGGTAGGCGTTTCCGCCCCGGTCGAAGATGACCGCGTCGATGCCCGCGGCCTTGCCGCGCTCGGCGATGAGCTTGCCGACGGCGGTGGCCTTGGCCTTCTTGTCACCCTCGAGACCGCGAATCGTGGTGTCCATGGACGACGCCGAGGCCAGCGTGTGGCCCTTGTCGTCGTCCACCAACTGCGCCACGATGTGCTTCAGCGAGCGGGTCACCACCAGACGGGGGCGCTCCTGCGTGCCGAAGATGTTCTTGCGGACCCGGAAGTGGCGGCGTCCGCGCGCGACCCGACGGGCCTGCGACGCGTTGGCCGACTTGCGCCGCTTGGAGAGCGTGGCCGACATTTACTTACCTGCCTTCCCCGCCTTGCGGCGGATGTGCTCGTCCACGTACTTCACGCCCTTGCCCTTGTAGGGCTCCGGCGGACGAATCTTGCGGATCTTCGCGGCGATCTCGCCGACGGCCTGCTTGTCGATGCCCTCGACGTGGAACAGCGTGGGCCTTTCGACGATGAACTTGATGCCGTCCGGCGGGGTCACCACCACCGGGTGCGAGAACCCGAGGGCCAGCTCCAGGTTGGAACCCTTCAGCTGGCAGCGGTAACCGGTGCCGTTGATCTCCAGGCTCTTCTTGTAGCCCTCGGAGACGCCGACCACCATGTTGTTGACCAGCGAGCGGAACAGGCCGTGCATGGCGCGGTTGCGCCGCTCGTCGTCCGGCCGGTGGACCTGCAGGGTGCCGTCGTCGTTCTTGGACACCGTGATCGGGTCGACCAGGGTCTGGGAGAGCTCTCCCTTGGGACCCTTGACCTTCACGTCCTGCCCGTCGATCGAGACCTCGACGCCGCTG
Source organism: Stackebrandtia sp. (assembly GCF_035643755.1). Taxonomy (NCBI): domain Bacteria; kingdom Bacillati; phylum Actinomycetota; class Actinomycetes; order Glycomycetales; family Glycomycetaceae; genus Stackebrandtia; species Stackebrandtia sp. The sequence continues at coordinate 48,400 of NZ_DASQPW010000186.1, forward strand.
GGCACCGTGATGATTTTACGTCCGATACGAGACATGTTCTGATACCTCCCTTACCAGACGTAGGCGAGGACTTCCCCGCCCACTCCGCGCTTGCGAGCCTGCCGATCGGTCAGCAGTCCCTGCGATGTGGAAATAATCGCCACTCCCAGGCCGCCCAGCACTCGCGGCAGCTCGGTGGACTTGGCGTACACCCGAAGACCCGGCTTCGACACCCGGCGGATGCCCGCCAGGCTGCGCTCCCGGTTGGCACCGAACTTCAGGTCGATGACCAGCTTCTTGCCGACCTCGCCCTCACCCGGTTCCTCGACGCGCCAGTTGGAGAGGTAGCCCTCCTGCTTCAAAACCTCGGCGACATTCGCCTTCAGTTTCGAGTGCGGCATGGACACGACCTCGTGGAACGCGCGGTTGGCGTTCCGCAGTCGCGTCAACATATCCGCGATGGGGTCCGTCATTGTCATAGCTGTTGATACCCTTCTCGCCCCGGTTCCGTCCTTTTCGGACGGCCTGTGGCGATACCGTTTGAGTTGTTACCAGGAAGCCTTGGTCACGCCGGGCAGCTCGCCCCGGTGCGCCATCGACCGGATGCACACGCGGCACAGCCCGAACTTGCGGTAGACGGCCTTGGGCCGCCCGCACTTCTGGCAGCGGGTGTAGGCACGCGAGGAGAACTTCGGCTTCTGCTGCGCCTTGTGGATCAGTGCTTTCTTGGCCATGTCAGTTCTCCTTGTACGGGAAGCCCAGCAGCTTCAGTAGCGCCCGGCCCTCGTCGTCGGTCTTGGCGGTGGTGACCACGGTGATGTCCATGCCGCGCACCCGGTCGATCTTGTCCTGGTCGATCTCCAGGAACACCGACTGCTCGGTCAGACCGAAGGTGTAGTTGCCGCTGCCGTCGAACTGCTTGTCCGACAGGCCGCGGAAGTCGCGGATGCGGGGCAGCGCCAGCGACAGCAACCGGTCGAGGAACTCCCACATCCGGTCGCCGCGCAGCGTCGCCTTGGCGCCGATCGGCATGCCCTCGCGCAGCTTGAACTGGGCGATGGACTTCTTGGCCCGGCGCATCTGCGGCTTCTGGCCCGTGATCTGGGCCAGGTCGCTCAGCGCGCCGTTGATCAGCTTGGAGTCCCGCGCGGCATCGCCGACACCCATGTTGACCACGACCTTCTGAACGGTCGGGATCTCCATCGGGTTGCCGTAGCTGAAGCGCTCCTTCATGGCCGGAGCGATCTCCGACCTGAAGCGCTCCTTGAGCCGGGGCGCGACTTTGGTTTCAGTAGCGGTCGCCATCACAGTTCCTTACCCGTACGCCGAGAGACGCGCACCTTGCGGCCCTCGTCGTCGAACTTGTAACCCACGCGGGTCGGCTGGTTGTCGGCGTCCAGCACCATCACGTTGGAGACGTCGATCGGCGCCTCCTGGGTCACGATGCCGCCGGTCTTGGACCCGCGGTTGCTCTGACCCACCTTGGTGTGCTTGGTGATCTGGTTGACGCCCTCGACAATGATCTTGCCGCGCTCGGGCAGGGTCTCGATGACCCGGCCCTCGGAGCCCTTGTCCTTGCCGCTGACGATCCGCACGCGGTCGTTCTTCTTGATCTTCATTGGTTACAGCACCTCCGGCGCGAGGGAGATGATCTTCATGAACCGCTTGTCGCGCAGCTCGCGACCGACCGGTCCGAAGATGCGGGTCCCGCGCGGCTCGCCGTCGTCCCGGATCAGGACGGCGGCGTTCTCGTCGAACTTGATGTAGGACCCGTCCGGACGGCGGCGCTCCTTGGCGGAGCGCACGACCACGGCCTTGACCACATCGCCCTTCTTGACACCGGCGCCGGGGATCGCGTCCTTGACCGTTCCCACGAACAAATCGCCGATGCCGGCGTAACGACGGCCGGAACCGCCGAGCACCCGGATACACAGGACTTCCCGCGCTCCGGTGTTGTCGGCGACCCGCAGCCGCGACTCTTGCTGAATCACGTCGCGATCTCCTTACTTGGCTTTCTCGAGGATCTCGACGATCCGCCAGCGCTTCGTCGCCGACAGCGGACGAGTCTCCATGATCTGGACCCGGTCTCCGACGCCGCAGTCGTTCTGCTCGTCGTGCGCCTTGTACTTCTTCGTACGGCGCAGGACCTTGCCGTAGAGCGGGTGCTTCACCCGGTCCTCGACCTCGACCACCACGGTCTTGTCCATCTTGTCGCTCACCACCAGGCCCTCGCGGACCTTGCGGCTGCTGGTACGCGTCTGCGTGCTCATCAGGCCACCTCCGTCGGCGCGGCGGACAGACCCAGCTCGCGCTCGCGCATGATCGTGTAGATCCGGGCGATGTCCCGGCGGACGGTTTGCAGCCGCCGGTTGTTGTCCAGCTGACTGGTCGCCGACTGCACCCGCAAATTGAACAGTTCTTCCTTGCTTTCCCGCAGCCGAGTACGCAGTTCCTCATCGGACGTTTCGCGCAGCTCGGCGGCTTCGATACCAGCGGCCATCAGTCACCCACCTCGCGTGTCACGATGCGGCATTTCATCGGAAGTTTGTGTATGGCACGGCGCATCGCTTCCCGCGCCGTCGTCTCGTTGGGGAACGACAGCTCGAACATCACGCGCCCTGGCTTGACGTTGGCGATCCACCATTCCGGCGAGCCCTTGCCGGAACCCATCCGGGTCTCGGCGGGCTTCTTGGTCAGTGCCTGGTCGGGGAAGATGTTGATCCACACCTTGCCGCCACGCTTGATGTGACGGGTCATGGCGATACGAGCCGCCTCGATCTGGCGGTTGGTGACGTAGGCCGACTCCAGCGCCTGGATGCCGAACTCGCCGAACGTCACGCGGGTTCCGCCCTTGGCCTTGCCCCCACGTTTGGGGTGGTGCGGCTTACGGAAGCCCTTCGGGGGCTTACGCGGCATAAGCATTGTGCTCAGCCCTCCTGACCAGTGTTTTGGGCCGCGGCGCTCGAGGCGGCGCGTCCCGCGTCGGTGCCGGTGGTCGTGGTGCCGGAGGCGCCCGAGCGCACCCGGCCGCGGCGCTCGCCGCGTCCACCGCGGTCGCGGTCGTCGCGACGACGCTGCACGTTCTCCTGAGGGGCACGCCCGGCGCGCTCCTCGTCCCGGTAGATCCACACCTTCACGCCGATGCGGCCGAAGGATGTGCGGGCCTCGAAGAGGCCGTAGTCGATGTTGGCGCGCAGCGTGTGCAGCGGCACCTGGCCCTCGAGGTAGAACTCGGAGCGGGACATCTCGGCGCCGCCGAGTCGTCCGCTGCAGGCCACCTTGATGCCCTTGACCGTCGGGTTGCGCATCGCCGACTGGATCGACTTGCGCATGGCGCGACGGAAGTTCACGCGGCTGGCGAGCTGCTCGGCGATGCCCTGGGCCACCAGCTGAGCGTTCGACTCGGGGTTCTTCACCTCGATGATGTTGAACTGCACCTGCTTGCCGGTGAGCTTCTCCAGCTTGCCGCGCAACCGCTCCGCCTCGGCGCCCTTGCGTCCGATGACGATGCCCGGGCGGGCGGTGTGGATGTCGACGCGGACCCGGTCACGGGTGCGCTCGATGTCCACCTCGGCGATGCCGGCCCGCTCCATGCCCTTGGACATGAGGTTGCGGATCTTGACGTCCTCGCCGACGTACTCGGAGTAGTTCTTGTCGGCATACCAGCGCGAGGTCCAGGCGGAGCTGATGCCGAGCCGGTACCCGTGCGGGTGAATCTTTTGACCCATTACTCGGTCTCCTCCTCGGTGGTGGTCTCCGTGGTGGTCTCGGCGGCAGCCGGGGCCTCCTCGGCGGCCTGGGTGCGGCGCTTGGGACGACGCATCGTCGGTCCGCTGGACGCCTGGGCGCCCGCCTGCACGCTCTCCAGAACCACGGTGATGTGGCTGGTGCGCTTGCGGATCCGGTACGCACGTCCATGCGCGCGCGGCCGGTAGCGCTTCATGGTCGGTCCCTCGTCCACGTAGGCCTCGGAGACCAGCAGCGACTCCCGGTCGAGCTTCTCGTTGTTCTCGGCGTTGGCGATCGCGGAGGCGACCACCTTGTACACCGGCTCGCTCGCCGCCTGCGGGGCGAACTGGAGCACCGTCAGCGCCTCGTCCGCGGTCAGGCCACGAACGAGGTTGACGACACGGCGCGCCTTCATCGGCGAGACGCGAACGAACCGCGCCACCGCCCTCGCGCCCGGGGCCGCTACGGCCTCGTTGCTTGCCATCGTTTGTCCTATCTCGTTTCGTCACCCGCGGCTAGCGCCGGCGGCTCTTACGGTCGTCTTTGTCGTGGCTGCGGAACGTCCGGGTGATCGAGAACTCGCCCAGCTTGTGACCGACCATGTTCTCGGAGATGAAGACCGGGACGTGCTTGCGTCCATCGTGGACGGCAATCGTCAGGTTGATCATCTCCGGGGTGATCGTCGAACGCCGCGACCACGTCTTGATCACGTTGCGGCTCTTCGACTCGACGGCCTTCTCCACCTTCTTCATCAGGTGGTCGTCGACGAAGGGCCCCTTCTTCAAACTGCGTGGCATGCCTTAACCCCTCTTCCGGTTGGCGTAACGGCGCCGGACGATGAGCCGGTCGCTGGCTTTGCCCTTGGTACGTGTGCGGCCTTCGGGCTTACCCTGCGGGTTCACCGGGTGGCGACCGCCGGAGGTCTTACCCTCACCACCACCGTGCGGGTGGTCGACCGGGTTCATGACGACACCACGCACCTTGGGACGACGTCCCTTCCAGCGCATCCGGCCGGCCTTGCCCCAGTTGATGTTCGACTGTTCGGCGTTGCCGACCTCGCCGACCGTGGCGCGGCACTTGGTCTCCACCAGCCGGATCTCGCCCGAGGGCATGCGCAGGTGCGCGTACTTGCCCTCGCGAGCCAGCAGCTGGATGCCGGAACCGGCCGAGCGGGCCAGCTTGGCTCCGCCGCCGGGACGCAGCTCCACGGCGTGGATGATCGTGCCCACGGGGATGTTGCGCAGCGGCAGGTTGTTGCCGGGCTTGATGTCGGCGTGCGGCCCGTTCTCGATCCGGGCGCCCTGCGCCAGGTCCTTCGGGCACAGGATGTACCGCTTCTCGCCGTCGGCGTAGTGCAGCAGCGCGATCCGGGAGGTGCGGTTCGGGTCGTACTCGATGTGAGCGACCTTGGCCGGCACGCCGTCCTTGTCGTGACGCCGGAAGTCGATGAGCCGGTAGGCCCGCTTGTGTCCGCCACCGCGACGCCGCGAGGTGATCTTGCCCCGCGAGTTACGGCCACCGGTCTTGGTGAGCGGACGCAGCAGCGACTTCTCGGGCGTGGAGCGGGTGACCTCGGAGAAGTCGGAGCCGCTCGACCCGCGACGACCCGGGGTCGTCGGCTTGTGTTTGCGAATACCCATTTGTTCCTATATCCCGTCTGCCGCTATGCGACCGAGCCGCCGAAGATGTCGCTCAGCCGGGACGCGTCGCCTTCCACTGTCACGATCGCGTGCTTGACGTCTTTGCGCTTGCCCCAGCCCTGACGGGTGCGGCGGCGCTTGCCCTGCCGGTTCAGCGTGTTCACACTCGTCACCTTGACGCCGAAGATCTCGGCGACGGCGAGCTTGATGTGCGACTTGTTCGCGTCCGGGCGGACCTCGAAGGTGTACTTGCTCTGATCGAGAAGGCCGTAGCTCTTCTCGGAGATGACCGGCTTGATGATCACATCACGCGGGTCGGGGATGCGCACCTTGCTCATGCCGCGGCCTCCTCTTTCTTGCCCGCCTTGCTGTTCACAAAGGCGTCAAACGCGGACTTGGAGAAGACCAGCGCGTCGTTGACCAGCACGTCGTAGGTGTTGAGCTGATCCGGGTGGATCAGGTCGACCGACGGCTCGTTGCGCAGGCTCTTCCAGGCGACCTCCTGGTCGCGGCCCAGCACCACCAGGACGCGCTTGGCGTCGGTGTTGGCGTGCAGCGCGGCCAGCGCGGTCTTGGTCTTCGGGGTCTCGTCGTCGATGAACTCGGTGACGACGTGAACCACGTTGTTGGCGGCCCGGTCCGACAGCGCGCTCGCCAGGGCGGCGGCGATCATCTTCTTGGGCGTCCGCTGCGAGTAGTCGCGCGGCTGGGGACCGTGAACGGTGCCACCGCCGGCGTACTGCGGCGCGCGGATCGAGCCCTGACGGGCCCGGCCGGTTCCCTTCTGGCGGTAAGGCTTGGTGCCACCGCCGGCCACCAGGCCGCGGGTCTTGGTCGAGTGCGTTCCCTGACGCGCGGCGGCCCGCTGGGCGGTCACCACCTGGTGCATCAGCGGGATGTTCACCTCGCGCTCGAACAGCTCGGCGGGAAGCGTGACCGTCCCGGTCTTCTTGCCGGAGGCGTCGGTGACGTCGATTTCCAGAGTCATTACGCATCACCCTTGGACGTGGCCGCCTTCACGGCGTCGCGCACCAGGACCAGACCTCCGGTCGGCCCGGGCACCGCGCCCTTGATCAGCAGCAGGTTGTTGTCGGTGTCGACGGCGTGAACCGTCAGGTTCTGCACGGTGTGCCGCACGCCGCCCATCCGGCCCGCCATCCGCAGGCCCTTGAAGACGCGACCGGGAGTGGCGCAGCCGCCAATCGATCCCGGCGAGCGGTGCTTGCGCTGCACGCCGTGTCCGGCGCCCAGGCCGGAGAAGCCGTGACGCTTCATGACACCGGCGTAGCCCTTGCCCTTGGTCTTACCGGTGACGTCGATGAGCTCGCCCGCGGTGAAGCGGTCGACGGTCACCTCGTCCCCCGTGGAGTACTCGGTGGCGTCGGTGGTGCGCAGCTCGACGAGGTGGCGCCGCGGTGCGACCTCGGCCTTCGCGAAGTGGCCGCTCATCGGCTTGTTGACCTTGCGCGGGTCGATCTGACCGAAGGCCAGCTGCACCGCCGGGTAGCCATCAGCGTCCGGGGTGCGGACCTGCGTGACGACGCAGGGCCCGGCCTGTACCACGGTCACCGGGACGACGCGGTTGTTCTCGTCCCAGACCTGGGTCATCCCGAGCTTCGTGCCCAGGATCCCGTTGACTTGCCTGTCCATTTCGTGGAGTCCCTACAGCTTGATCTCGATGTCGACACCGGCCGGCAGGTCGAGCCGCATGAGCGAGTCCACCGTTTTGGGCGTCGGGTCGAGGATGTCGATGAGGCGCTTGTGCGTGCGCATCTCGAAGTGCTCGCGTGAGTCCTTGTATTTGTGCGGCGAGCGGATCACGCAGAAGCGGTTGAGTTCGGTTGGCAGCGGCACGGGGCCTGCGATGTTGGCGCCGGTACGGGTGACCGTCTCGACGATCTTGCGGGCCGAGGAGTCCACGACATCGTGGTCGTAGGCCTTAAGCCGAATGCGGATCTTCTGTCCCGCCATGTTCCTTCTACTCTCAATCCCACTGTTTGGCCGGGCCGGCCGGCTCGAAGAGCCGAGCTCAAGGAGCTTGGTACCGCGCCCCGCTGTCGGGCGTGTCGTGGCTTTCGGCCAGAGTCATCCCCGGCTCTTTCGGAGATGAATTGGCGCCGCCTCGCGCAATGCCCCAAAACAGCGGCAACGCGATCACGCGGCTTGGCCGGGCGCGGACGGGGGGCGGCTCTTGTCGTGCAGGAGCCGCCCCCCGCGTACGCAACCTGTTCATTATGCCGGACGTTCATCCCCACCGAAAGGCGGGGGTGAGGTCCATGGCTATGAACCGTGTTACCGATCGTGTATTTACTTCAGGATCTTGGTGACCCGGCCGGAACCGACGGTCCGTCCACCCTCGCGGATGGCGAACAGCAGGCCCTCCTCCATGGCGATGGGCTGGATCAGCTCCACCTTCATCGAGGTGTTGTCACCGGGCATCACCATTTCGGTGCCCTCGGGGAGGGTCACCACGCCGGTGACGTCGGTGGTCCGGAAGTAGAACTGCGGACGGTAGTTGTTGAAGAACGGCGTGTGCCGTCCGCCCTCGTCCTTGGACAGGACGTAGACCTGGCCCTCGAACTCGGTGTGCGGGGTCGTGGTGCCCGGCTTGATGACCACCATGCCGCGCTCGACGTCCTCGCGCTTGATGCCGCGCAGCAGCAGACCCACGTTCTCACCCGCGCGGGCGTCGTCCAGGGTCTTGCGGAACATCTCGATCGCGGTGACCTTGGTCGACAGCGGCTTCTCCTTGATGCCGACGATGTCGACGTCCTCGTTGGGAAGCAGCACGCCGCGCTCGACGCGACCGGTGACCACGGTGCCACGACCGGTGATCGTGAAGACGTCCTCGACCGGCATCAGGAAGGGCTTGTCCATGGCGCGCTCCGGCTCCGGAATCGCCTCATCGACGGCCTTCATCAGCTCGGCGACGGCGTCGCCCCACTTCTCGTCGCCCTCCAGGGCCTTGAGAGCGGACACCTTGACGACCGGCAGGTCGTCGCCGGGGAACTCGTTGTCGGACAGAAGTTCGCGAACCTCCATCTCGACGAGCTCCATGATCTCCTCGTCGTCCACCATGTCGGCCTTGTTCAGGGCGACAACGATGTACGGCACGCCGACCTGGCGGGCCAACAGCACGTGCTCGCGGGTCTGCGGCATCGGGCCGTCGGTGGCCGACACGACCAGGATCGCGCCGTCCATCTGGGCGGCGCCGGTGATCATGTTCTTGATGTAGTCGGCGTGGCCGGGGCAGTCGACGTGCGCGTAGTGGCGCGCGTCGGTCTGGTACTCCACGTGCGAAATGGAGATCGTGATGCCGCGCTGCTTCTCTTCCGGCGCGTTGTCAATCTCGTCAAACGGCGTGTACGGGTTAAGTTCAGGGAACTTGTCGTGCAGGACCTTGGTGATGGCCGCAGTCAGCGTCGTCTTCCCGTGGTCGATGTGACCGATGGTGCCGATGTTGACGTGCGGCTTAGTCCGCTCGAACTTCGCCTTCGCCACTTTCGTCCTCCTGTGGACAGTTGGTTCGTACGTCGATTTCCTAGGTACAGACCCACTCGCGACGGATGCCGCGAGGGGGCTGCGGGTTATGCGGTTCGGTTCCTACTCGCCCGTCGCCTTGGCGATGATCTCCTTGGCGACATTGGCGGGTACTTCGGCGTAGGAGTCGAACTGCATGGAGTAGCTCGCCCGGCCCTGGGTCTTCGACCGCAGGTCGCCGACGTAGCCGAACATTTCGCTGAGCGGCACCAGAGCTTTGACGACGCGAGCGGTTCCCCGCTCCCCCATCTCCTGCACCAGGCCACGGCGAGAGTTGATGTCGCCGATGACATCACCCATGGAATCCTCCGGGGTGGTGACCTCGACGGCCATCATCGGTTCGAGGAGGGTCGGGCCCGCCCGGCGGGCGGCTTCCTTCATCACCATCGAACCGGCGATCTTGAAGGCCATCTCCGAAGAGTCGACCTCGTGGTACTGACCGTCGGTCAGTTCCAGTTTCACGCCAACCAGCGGGTAGCCGGCCAGCACGCCGTACTGCATCGAGTCCTGCGCGCCGGCGTCCACCGAAGGGATGTACTCCTTCGGGATGCGGCCACCGGTGATCTTGTTGACGAATTCGTAGGTCGGGCTGTCGGCGCCCATCGGAATGGGCTCCACGCTGACGATGACCCGCGCGAACTGACCGGAACCACCGGTCTGCTTCTTGTGCAGGTACTCGACCTTCTCCACCCGCTTGGTGATCGTCTCGCGGTAAGAGACCTGCGGCTTACCGATGTTGGCCTCGACGTTGAACTCGCGCTTCATGCGGTCAACGAGGATGTCCAGGTGCAGCTCGCCCATGCCGGAGATCACCGTCTGACCGGTGTCCTCCTCGGTGTGGACCCGGAACGTCGGGTCCTCCTCGGCCAGCCGCTGAATCGCGGTCGACAGCTTGTCCTGGTCGGCCTTGGACTTCGGCTCGATGGCCATGTCGATGACCGGCTCGGGGAAGACCATGGACTCCAGGATCACCGGAGACTGCGAGTCACACAGCGTGTCACCCGTGGTGGTCTGCTTCAGACCCTGGATGGCGATGATGTCACCGGCCTGGGCGAAATCGCGCTCCTCGCGCTTGTTCGCGTGCAGCTGGTAGATCTTGCCGATCCGCTCCTTGCGGTCCTTGGTCGAGTTGATGACCTGGGTACCGGTCTCGATCCGTCCGGAGTAGACGCGGGCGTAGGTGAGCTTGCCCAGGTGCTTGTCCGTCTGGATCTTGAAGGCCAGCGCGCTGAACGGCACGGTCACGTCGGCGGGACGCTCGTCGGGCGTCTCGCCGTCCATCTTGGTGCCCTGGATCGCCTTGATGTCCAGCGGGGACGGCATGTAGTCCACGACCGCGTCGAGCAGGGGCTGCACGCCCTTGTTCTTGAACGCGGTGCCACACAGCACGGGGTTGATCGAGTTGTCGATCGTGCCCTTGCGGATGGCGGCCTTGATCTCCGCGACGCTCAGGTCGACGCCCTCGAGGAACTTCTCGGCGAAGTCGTCGTCGATGTCGGCCAGGGTCTCCAGCAGCTTCTCGCGGTACTCCGCGGCCTGGTCGGCCAGGTCGGCGGGGATCTCCTCGGTGGAGTACTCCTCGCCGAGCTTGGTCTCGCCGCGCCACACCTTGGCGTTCATCTCCACCAGGTCGACGATGCCGATGAAGTCGGCCTCGTTTCCGATCGGGAGCTGAATCACCGCGGTGTTGGAGCCGAGCCGCTCCCGCATCATCTCGACGCAACGGAAGAAGTTGGCGCCGGTGCGGTCCAGCTTGTTGACGAAGCACATCCGCGGGACGTGGTACTTGTCCGCCTGACGCCAGACGTTCTCGGTCTGCGGTTCGACGCCGGCGACCCCGTCGTACACGGCGACGGAGCCGTCCAACACGCGCAGGCTGCGCTCCACCTCAACGGTGAAGTCGACGTGACCGGGGGTGTCGATGATCTGGATGGTGTGACCATCCCACTCGCACTTGGTCGCCGC
>NZ_DASQPW010000187.1:0-18050 GCF_035643755.1 Stackebrandtia sp.
GCTCTCGGAGCGGCGGGACTTTTGGCCCCCGACCGTCCCCGCATTGCCGCGACACTCCTGGATCGACAACTTTTTTCCGCGTAGCGACCAGGCAAAACATGATTGGCACGACCAATTTCCCCGACCCGGTTGACACACCCCCGGGGTGAGGGCTTACCGTTTCTAACGTCCAAGGGGATGGGTCATTCATGACGTTGTCCCCTTAAGTCGGGGGCGACTCGACTCGCTTTGCTCCTTCGCTGGCTGGACAATCGGTGGTGACACGGCCGTATCATCACCGGCGGCCAGGTCCAGTGCGCGGGGGTCGGCGGAGCGGTGCGGGGCGGTCGCCGTGCGGCATTGGACACGATGGAAACGCGTCACCAGTAGACAACAGCTCGGTGCCGGACAGCCGGTCGGTATGGAGTTGGTCCGAAGGCGGGGCGGAGAAATCGTGGCAGTGCCGGCCGTACAGGGACTGGGAGAACACCGTGCGAGGGGCGTGGCAGAACAGCTACGCCCCTTTGCCGTGTCCGGGGCATGGTGAATATCCACTCGGACCATGGTCGATCGCGGGGGATGGGGCAGAATCGATGAACCCCTGTCGCAAGGAGACCCACGCGTGGCCACCACCATCGATGAGACCGAGACGTCCGTGAGCGCCGAGACCGGCGACGGTCGGCGTTCGCCGTGGTGGGGAGCGGTCGGGGTGGGCGGGCGCCGGTTGTCGTTTCGGGCCGCGGCGCTGGTGGCGGTGGCGTCGGGGGCGGCGCTGTTGCTCGCGTTTCCGCCGTTCGGGTGGTGGCCGTTGGCGCCCGTCGGGGTGGCGGGATTCGCGGCGGCGTGCCACCGGCGCAGGTTCCGTGGCGGGCTGGGCATCGGGATGCTGGCCGGGATGGCGTTCTTCTTCCCGCTGCTGAGCTGGACGTCCACACAGGTCGGACAGGTGCCGTGGATCGTGCTGTCGCTGCTGGAGGCGCTGTACTTCGCGCTGCTGGGCGGCGCCGGCGCGCTGAGTAGCCGCCTGGCCGACCGGCACCGGACACTGTGGCCGGTGGTGATCGGCGTGCTGTGGGTGGCGCAGGAGGCGCTGCGCGACCGCACGCCCTTCGGCGGATTCCCGTGGGGGCGCCTGGCGTTCTCCCAATCCAACTCGTGGCTGGGACGCTTCGCGTGGCTGGGGGGCGCGCCGCTGGTGAGCTTCGCCGTGGCGGTCTGCGGGGGCCTGTTGGTGACCCTGGCATGGCGGCGGTGGCAACGACCCACCGCGGCCAATCTGCGGCGCCCGTTGATGCTGGCGGCCGCCGCCGTCCTCGTGGTGTTGGTGGGGCTGGTGGTCCCCACGTGGACGACTGCGCCCCAGGGGCGCACCATGACGGTGGCCGTGGTCCAGGGCAACGTGCCGCGCCTCGGCCTGGAGTTCAACGAGCAGCGCCGCCGGGTGCTGGACAACCACGTCAAGGCCACCCTGAGGCTCGCCGACGACGTCGAGCACCACCGTCGGCCCCGCCCCGACGTGGTGGTGTGGCCGGAGAACTCCTCCGACATCGACCCCACCAGCAACGGCGACGCCGCCGAGGAGATCAGCCGCGCGGCCAAGAAGATCGGCGCGCCCATCGTGGTGGGCACCATGGTGCGCGACAAGGTCGGCAACCAGAACATCTCCCTGGTGTGGGACCCGAAGACCGGGCCGGGCTTCAAGTACGTCAAGCAACACCCCGTCCCGTTCGCCGAGTACATCCCCATCAAGGGATTCGTGCGCACCGTCGCCGGGTTCATCGACCAGCGCATGGTCGACGGCATCGACCGCGTGGTCGGCTTCAAGCCCGGCAAGAAGCCCGGCGTGATCCCCGTGGCGGGCACCAAGCTGTCGGGCATCATCTGCTTCGAGGTCGCCTACGACGACCTGGTGCGGTCGTCGGTGACCAACGGGGCCCAGATCATCGCCGTGCAGACCAACAACGCGACCTTCAACAACGCCGAGGCCACCCAGCAGATGGCCATGGTGCGGCTGCGTTCCGTCGAACACGGCCGCGACGGCCTGATGGCATCCACAGTGGGCGTTTCGGGCTTCACCGACTCCTCCGGCGCCGTCTACGACGAGACCAGCTTCAACACCCCGAAGGTCCTGGTGCGCACCTTCCACCTGGGCGAGGCCACCACCCCCGCCACGGCCATGGGTATGCTGCCGGAACTGTTGGGCTGCGTGGCGGCGCTGGGAGTGTTGATCGCCGCCGGTTGGCTGCGCGGACGTACGCTGGACGGTGTCGCGGGCGGCGACACGAAGTAGCGGGCAACCAAGGCCACCGCAACGGACGACCAGAAAAGGCGAACACCGGTGACCGACCGACAACCTCCACAACGTGACGACGGCGACCGTTATCCCGGCGCCGGACGCGTGGTCGTGGTTGTTCCCACCTACAACGAATCCGCCAACATCTCCTCGATCGTCGAGCGGATCCGCGCCGCCGTGCCCCCGGTGCACGTCCTCGTCGTCGACGACAACAGCCCCGACGGCACCGGCGACCTGGCCGACGCCATGGCCGCCGCCGACGGCCACGTCCACGTGCTGCACCGGCCCGGCAAGGCGGGGCTCGGCATGGCGTACCTGGCGGGCTTCGCGTGGGCCCGCGACAACGACTTCGACGCCGCCTGCGAGATGGACGCCGACGGCTCCCACGCCCCCGAGCAGCTGCACCGCCTGCTGGACGCCCTGTCCGGCGCCGACGTGGTCCTGGGTTCGCGGTACATCCCCGGCGGCATGGTGGTGAACTGGGCCGCGCACCGCCAGCTGATCTCCCGCAGCGGGAACACCTACGCCCGCTTGATGCTGGGCATCAAGCTCGCCGACGCCACCGGCGGTTACCGCGCCTACCGGATGCCGGTGCTCGACAAGATCACATCGGGTTGGGCGCCACCGCAAGGGTATTGTTTCCAGATCGGCCTGGCGTGGCGCGCCGTGAGCGCCGGGTTCCAGGTCGCGGAGGTACCCATCACCTTTGCCGAGCGCGAACACGGAGTGTCGAAGATGAGCGGTTCGATCGTCGCGGAGGCGTTCTGGAGGGTCGCGGTCTGGGGGGCCCAGGACCGCGCCCGGCGCGTGGCTCGGCTGTTCAACGGGAGGAAACCCACCCGATCGTGACCAACACGCAGCCGGACTCCACACAGCGCCCCCGCGTCGCCTACGGCGCGCGGGTGGCCTTCGCCGCGTACGCCGCCGCCGAACTCGTCGTCCTGTACCTACTGTGGACGTACATCGGGATCGGCTGGACCCTGCTGCTGTTGGCGGGAACCACCGCGGTGGGCGCGATCCTGTTGGGCACCATCGGAACCAACGCCATCCGCGAATACCGCGACACCGTGAAGGCGGGCGACCCGCCCGGGCCCGCGGCGATCTCGGGCGTCATCGGGGTGGTGGGCGCGGTGCTGCTCATCCTGCCGGGCTTCCTCGGCGACGCGGTCGGGCTGTTGTGTGTGTTCCCGCCCACCCGCTTCCTGTGGCGCTCCCTGGTCACCAAGTTCCTCCACAAGCGACTCGACTCGCCGACCCTGAACCGGATGTTCGGCCCGCGGGTGGTGCACACCACGTGGGGCACACCGAAACCCAACGCCCACGTCGATCCCGAGGCGGTGATCGACGGCGAGGTCATCGACGACGCCCCCAAGCCGCGACCGGGACACGAAGACGGGCCCCGGGAGATCATCGATCCCCGGGACCCGTAACGCTGATAAGTGGCTACTCGCCGCGGCGGGCCCGCATCTCGGTCAAACGCTCGTTGAGGATCTCCTCGAGTTCCTCCATGGAACGCCGTTCCAGCAACATGTCCCAGTGCGTGCGCGGCGGCTTCACCTTCTTGCTCGACGGTTCCTCGCCGTCCACCAACTTCGCGGTGGTGCCGTCCAGACGGCACTCCCAGGTGGCCGGAACCTCGGCCTCCACGGCGAACGGGACCTCAAAACGGTGCCCGCGCGCGCAGACGAAATCCCTGGTCTGCCGGGGTGCCAATTCAGTGTTGCGGTCCGACTCATAGCTGATCGCGCCAAGCCGGCTGCCGCGTAGCATCCGTTCGCTCATAGTCGTGGCCTTCCCCTCTACAGACGCCTGTCTATCGATATATACCTTGCCGGCGGCGTCGTTGTGCCACCAGACGCAATGGTCGAAGAGTGTAACGACCGCCGGCACCAAAATGTTTCCGGACTGGGCGGGTGTTACGCATCTCGTTTTCAAACGGGACAACATTACAGACGGGTCTGGGACCCGCGAATGATGGCATCGCGGACGTGAACCAAGTAACGTACGCCACTATCAGTGATCTACTGGTGACGCCGGGAAGCGAGGGTACACATGTCGGACGGTAGCGCGGCGGTGGTGGGCGATCGGCCCCGACGTCCCAACGATCATCGGTTCTTCGGCCATCCGTGGGCCCTGGCGACCCTGTTCTCCACCGAGCTGTGGGAACGCTTCAGCTTCTACGGCATGCGCGCCATCCTCACGCTGTACCTGGCCGCGCCCGTGGCCGCCGGGGGATGGGGATGGTCCAGCGGCGACGCCACCTCCCTGTACGGCGTCTACAACGGATTCGTCTACCTGATGGCGCTTCCCGGCGCCTGGCTGGCCGACCGCCTGATCGGCGCCCGCCGCTCGGTGCTGTGGGGCGGCGTCGTCATCGCCATGGGCCACTACCTGCTGGCCGTCCCGGCCCACGCCACCTTCTTCCTCGGCCTGATCTTCATCGTCTGCGGCACGGGCCTGCTGAAGCCGAACATGTCGGCGATGGTCGGCGAGCTGTACGAACGCGACGATCCGCGGCGCGACGCGGGATTCTCGCTGTTCTACATGGGAATCAACATCGGTGCGTTCGTGGCGCCGCTGATCGTCGGACCGCTGGGACAGGACGTCAACTGGCACCTGGGCTTCGCCTGCGCGGGAATCGGCATGACCATCGCCGTGATCTGGTACGTCATCGGCACCCGCGGCATGGGCGACGTCGGTACGGTGATCTGCAAACCGCTGCACGCCGTGGATCGCCGCCGCCTGCTGCGGGCGCTGTTGATCGGCGTCGTCATCGCCGCGGTCGTCGTCGGGGGCGCGCAGCTGCTGTTCACCAAGGTGTTCGGCAAGACGTCGATCAGCGCGTTCCTGCTCATCATGGCTCTGGTGCCCGTGCTGGTCACCGTCGTGTACTTCTCGCGCATGTTCGCCGACCGCGAGCTGACCGACGTCGAACGCAGCCGATTGTCGGCGTATGTGTTTCTGTTCGTCTTCGCCGCCTGCTTCTGGCTGATCTACGACCAGGCGGGCTCGGTGGTGAACCTGTTCACCGAGCACAAGGTGGACCTGGACCTGCCGCTGCTGGGGAACGTCGCGGCCTCGACCTTCCAGTCGATCAACCCGATCTTCATCATCATCGGTTCCCCGTTGGCCGCCATCGTGTGGCTGAGGCTCGGGCACCGATTGTCGACGCCGTCGAAGTTCGCGTTCGGTCTGATCTTCAACGGACTGTCGTTTGTGGTCATGAGCTTCGCCGCGGCGGCGGCCGTCGGGGGCGGCAGGGTCTCTCCGCTATGGATTGTCGCGGTGTACGCCATCCAGGTCGCCGGTGAGCTGTCCATCAGCCCCGTCGGTTTGTCGGCCACCACCAAGCTGGCGCCCGCCAGCTACGTCTCCCAGATGCTGGGGCTGTGGTTCCTGTCCACGGCCGTGGGCGACGGCATCGGTGGCCAGATCGCGGGTCTCCAGGACCGGTGGGGCGAGACCGCTTACTTCGCCATCCTGGGCGGCGCCAGCGTCGTCCTCGGCCTGGCCGCCATCGGCATGGTCAGGTCGCTGCGCGGGCTGATGCGCGGGATCCACTGACGCCGCCCGCGCAACGGCGGCCACGGCCGCGGGGTGTGTCACCTGTGGATGGTGGCCCGCGGCGGGGATCTCGGTCACGGCGACCGACGGCGGCGTCACGGTCAGCGGATCGTCGGCGCCGTGGACGATGCGGATCGGCACCGACACCCGCCCCAGCAGCGCGGCGAGGGCCTCCCGCTCGGCGGCACGGGCGCCGATCGCGAGCCGACGCGCCAGGCGGCGCGCGCCGCCGCGACGACGCAGTCCCGCCACGGCGCTGGCGACCGCCTCGGGGGCGGGAGTTCCCGCGACGTTGAGCGATCCCGCCTCGGTTCCAGTGCTCTCCTGCGCCGCCGTGGTCGGGGGAGTTTCCGCGACGCCATCTTGTTTCTCCGTGCTGGTGTTCTCATCCATTGCCGCGGGCGGGGGAGCCGCGGTGAGGCCGAGCAGTCCCGCCATGCGGGCGGGCGAGATCAGCTTCAAGGCGGGCACGGTGAGGGCGGGGACGCGCAGCGGCCACGCCGTGGGCTTTTGAATGAAGTACGGCGACACCAGGACCAGCCCGCCGACGCGTTCGGGGTGGGCGGCGGCGTAGCGCAGCGCGAGCGCCGTGGCGGCCGAGTGAGCCACGATGACGGGCCTCGACCGCACCGGAGCCAGCAGACCCCCGATCCAGTCCTCATCGGACACCGAGGCGGGTGCCGAACGGCCGAGCCCCGGCAGGTCGGCGACGAGAACGCGCGCCTCACCCAGCTCGGCCAGAACGCCGCGCCACGACTCGGCGTCGACGGGAAGCCCGTGCAGCAGAACGTATTCGGGTGCCGCGCGGTCGCCCGCCACGTAGGTCCGCGAGCCCACGACGTCGACGATGCCTCCCGCCAGCGCCGCGGGGGCGGCGCCGAACCCGTCGGCCACCAGGCGGTCGGCCCAGCGGCGCAGGGCGGACCCGGCGGGCGGGTGCGAGAATCCCGCCGACGCCGCGACGGCGTCGGCCGAGGCGGTGTCGTAGCGGTCGGCGGACAGGAAGGTCAAGGTCTCGGGGTTGGCGCCCGTCAGGCGGGACGGCAGGCGGCGGATCAGCCCGACGGGCACCTGCCTGGTCGGCGCGCGGACGCCGAGATGCTTGGCCAGCAAGCGAACCAGGTCGGGCAGGTTCGGGGTGGCGTCGTCCAGCAGCCAGTGCATGCCGCCGGGGCGCGGGTCGTGGTCGATGATCGCCGCCATGAACCTGGCGAGATGGTCCACCGTGACCACGGGGACGAAGGTGTCGGGCGAGCCGGGCAGGGCGGGGAGCCCGCCGTTCCACAGGTCGCGGACCACCTCGGCCAGGCCGACGTATTGACCCGACTCTCCCGTGGTCGCCTCGCCGATCACGGTGGCGGGGTTGACCACCGTCAGCGGGACGCCCCGCTCGGCGGCGAGGAACCGCACCGCCATGTCGGCCTCGAGCTTGGAGCCCTCGTAGGCGCCCTTGTCGCGGTAGAGGGCGTCGCGTTCGGTGTCGGACAGGGGATATCGTGGACGATCGGTGACGGCGACCCGATAGCCCGACACGTGGATCAGGCGGCGGAGCCCGCCGCGCTCGGCGGCCCAGTTCAGCACGTTCACCGCGCCGTCCACATTGATCTTTCGGGCCTCGTCGCGTCGCAGGCCGAAGCGGTAGAGGGCGGCGGTGTTGTAGACGTGGCCGACGTTCACCAGCCGTCGCGCGTCGGGGGCGGCGAGGCCGAGATCGGGCGCGGTGAGCTCGCCGCCCATCACCTCCAGCCGCCGGGTGTCGGCGCCGCGGCTTCGCAGCCAGTGGTGCAGCTCGGCGGCGCGGGTCGGCCCCGACTCGCCCGAACGCCCCGACGGATCTCGGATCACGGCGGCGACACTTCGGTGCTGCCGCAACAGTTCCCGAACGGTCCACCTGCCGATGAGTCCCGTCGCGCCGAAGACCACGGCGTCGGGGGAGCGGGTCGGGTCTGCCATGTCGCACCTATCTCTAGACCGATCTACATAATTTATTGACAAAGCAATGTGCCGTCGTTTCCGCCGACGGTCAGTCCGCGCCGAGCAGCGCCGCGATCCGGCGGCCGACGCGATCGACGGGCACCCGACTCCGCTTGGCGCGGGCCAAAACCAGCGCCCCCTCGATGAGCGCCAGCACGGTGCCCGCCAGGTCCTCGGCCTCGGCCGCCGCGCGGCCGTCGGCCCGCAGCGCCTCGGCCAGCCGATCCTGCCAGGCGTCGTAGATCACGCCGCAGATCGCTCCCAGCTCGGTGTCGGCGGTCGACACCTCCAGCGCCACCGTCGCGATCGGACAGCCCTTGGCGTAGTCGGCGGCGGTCATGCGGTCGGCCAGCGCGTTCAGGAAGGCCGTCACGAGCGCCGCGGGCGCCGGGTCCGACTTCGCCAGTTCGTCGACGACGCCGTCGATCTCGCGACCCGCGGCGGCCAGGGCCTCGCCGATCAACTGGTCCTTGCCGCGCGGGAAGTGGTGGTAGAACGAGCCGCGGGGCGCGCCGGCGACCGCGAGCACCTCGTTGAGGCCCGTGCCGTGATAGCCCTTCGCCTCGACGAGGGTGCGGGCCGCCTCGATGAAGCGGGCCCGCGTCGCATCTCCCTTGACGGCCATGCCGGAACAATAGACCGATCTACATAATTTGGCAAGCTGCCGCGTCAGCACCTCGCGGGCCACCGCGAGACTGGGCCCGTGCCAGGTCAGGTGGCGACCCGACACCAGCGCGCAGTCGACGCCGTCGAACGCCTCGGGCCCGTCGTCGGCGGAGAACGCGTACGGCTCGTCGGGCAGCACCACGAGGTCGGGGCGGCGCGCCACGATGTCGTCCACGGTGGTCTTCGGGTACGGGTCGTCGGCGTCGTCGAAGACGTTGTCGACGCCGAGCCGCCGCAGCACGTCCCCGGCGAAGGTGCCCGGACCCAGCACCATCCACGGGCGGCGCCAGATCGGGATCACCGCGCGGCGCCGCTCGGCCGGTTCGGGCGCCCAGGCCCGCCGCGCCTGCGCGATCCACCCCGGCTCCTCCACGCCGAGGGCGGCGAACATCCGCGCCGCCGAGTCGCACGCCCGCGGCACCGTCCGCGGGAACGACACCCACACCGCGATCCCCGCCCAGCGCAAAGCCTCCACATCGGACTTTCGGTTCTCCTCGGCGTTGGCCAGCACCAGATCGGGCCGACACGCCTCGATCGCCCCGAGCGTCGGATACTTGCTGCCGCCCACCCGCGCGACGTCCAGCCCCGGCGGCTCGACGCAGTAGTCGGTGGCGCCCACCAAAAGCCCGGGCGCCGCCAGCGCCACCGCCTCCGTGGTCGACGGAACCAGCGACACCACCCGCCGCGGCGGTCCGCCGTCGTAGTCGAAGCCCAGGTCGTCCCTCATAGATCGGTGACCCGCAGGCCCACATGCGCCTTGTAGCGGCGGTTGATGGCGATCAGGTTGGCCGTCATCGCCTCCACCTGGCGGGCGTTGCGCAGCCGCCCCGCGTACACCCCGCGCACCCCGGCGATGCGCCCCGCCAACGCCTGCACCGTGGTCGCGGCCTCGCGGTCGTCGCCCAACACCAGCACGTCGGTGTCGATGGATTCGATCTCGGGATCGGACAACAACACCGCGGAGACGTGGTGGAACGCCGCCGTCACCCTCGACGCGGGCAACAGCGCCGCCGTCTGCTGGGCGGCGCTGCCCTCGGCCACGCCCAGCGGAAACGCGCCCTGCTTGTCGAAGCCCAGCGGGTTCACGCAGTCCACCACGATCTTGCCCGCCAGGGCGTCGGCCAGATCGCGCAGCAGTGCCTCGTGGCCCTCCCACGGCACCGCCACGATGACGATGTCGCACGCGCACGCCTCGGCGTTGGAGGCGCCGCTCGCCAGCCCCCGGGCCACCCCGGGCCGCGCCGCGAGGTCGGCGGCGACGGTGTGCGCCCGCGCCGCCTCGCGCGAGCCGATGGTCACCGGGTGCCCGGCCCTCAACAGTCGGTACGCCAGCCCGCGCCCCTGCGGCCCGGTGCCACCCAGCACGCCCACCGACAATCCCGCGACGTCCGGCAAGGCGACATCTTCAAATGCCATGGTGTACATATTCGCACCACACGCCCCGCCAAGGCGATACCGGTGAGGCGGGAAACACGGCGTTAACAAGCCGGATGCACACTGAGGGCGTAACCGATTCAGGGAGCAATGGTGGAACGGCAGCAAGAGTTTGTGCTACGGACCCTGGAGGAACGCGACATCCGGTTCGTCCGCTTGTGGTTCACCGATGTCCTGGGGACCTTGAAGTCCGTCAGCGTCGCCCCGGCCGAGCTGGAGTCCGCCTTCGACGAGGGCATCGGCTTCGACGGCTCGGCGGTCGAGGGCTTCGCCCGGGTCTACGAGTCCGACATGGTGGCGATGCCCGACGCCACCACCTTCCAGGTATTTCCCTTCGAGGGCACCGGGATCGGCGAGAGCGCCCGGATCTTCTGCGACGTCCTCACCCCCGACGGCGCCCCGAGCTGGGCCGACCCGCGCCACGTGCTGCGCCGCGCCCTGGCCAAAGCCGCCGACAACGGCTTCACGTTCTATACCCACCCCGAGATCGAGTTCTTCCTGTTCGAAGGGGACGGTCGGCACACCGGCGGCCCGATCCCGGTGGACGAGGGCGGGTACTTCGACAACACCACCCACGCCATCGCCCGCGACTTCCGGCGCCAGGCGATCCTGGCCCTGGAACGCATCGGCATCTCCGTGGAGTTCAGCCATCACGAGGTGGCGCCCGGCCAGCAGGAGATCGACCTGCGCTACGCCGACGCGCTGGCCACGGCCGACAACATCATGACGTTCAGGCACGTGGTCAAGGAGGTCGCGCTGTCGGCGGGGGTGCACGCCACATTCATGCCCAAGCCGATCACCGACCAGCCCGGCAGCGGCATGCACACCCACATGTCGCTGTTCGAGGGCGAGGACAACGCCTTCCACGATCCGTCCGATGAGAACAAGCTGTCCAAGACGGGCAAGGCGTTCATCGCGGGGCTGCTGCGCCACGCCCCGGAGTACACCGCCATCACCAACCAATGGGTGAATTCGTACAAGCGGCTGTTTCCGATGCCGCTGGACAATCGGGTGACCGAGGCTCCGGCGTATGTCTGCTGGGGACACCGCAATCGTTCGGCTCTGGTGCGGGTGCCCGCGTACGGAAAGCCGAATTCGGCGCGTGTGGAATTGCGCTCGCTGGATTCGGCGGCCAATCCGTACCTGGCGTACGCGGTCCTGTTGGGAGCCGGGCTGCGCGGCATCGAGGAGGGCTACGAGCTGCCCCCGGGTACCGAGGACGACGTGTGGAGGCTCAGCGATGTCGAGCGCCGCGCGGCCGGTTACCGAAAGCTGCCGGCGAATCTCGCCGAGGCCATCGACGCGATGGCCGAATCGGATCTGGTGGCCGAGGTGCTCGGCGAGCACGTCTTCGACTTCTTCCTGAAGAACAAGCAGGCCGAATGGGACGAGTTCCGCCGCCAGGTGACCGCGTACGAATTGCAGCGGTACCTGGATCTGTGACGCTTACTGCTGGCTGAAGAATTGTGGGTTGTCGTCGGCGGCGCGGCGCGGGCGCGGCAGCAGCGACAGGGTGCTGATCTCGCGCTTGACCGCGGCGATGTGGCGTCCCTCCGACCAGCCGGTGACCACGGCGGCGACCGCGGCGATGACGAAGATCCAGCTGGCCAGGCCGTTGACGGCCAGGGTGAACCCGGCCGATCCGATGACGATGACGACCACGGCCACGACGGCCAGGACCGTCATCGGGTGGGCTTTATGGCTGGAGCGAAGCGGTTTGTGTCGCATATCTGACTCAACGACGAATCCGTTGCCAAGCCACGGTGCATATGCAGATTTCCCCCTAATGGTGGTCTTTTATGGGCGCGAGCTGGTGAAACAGTGAGAGGCATTGTGGCGGAAGGAATGCGACAAAGAGGCATTGACGGCGCTTAATGGGATTGACCGGGCGACTTTCGCGACGTCCCGTTACCGTTCAACACTTCTGGTCGTTGATTTCTTTGGGCCGCGGGTGTAAACACAATGAAAGTACCAAAAGTCCCGTGTACATGCCCTTGTAGACACACAAATCAATGGTAAGCTCTAAAGAGGACGGTGGGGTCCGATGGAGTGGTCACAGCAACCGATTGGCAGACGCGTCGCCTATTGGCGACAGCGTCGTGGAATGTCACAGCAGATATTCGCCGACGCGATCGGCAAGTCCAAGAGCTGGGTGGACAAAGTGGAGCGCGGCGTCCGCCGACTCGACAAGTTCTCCGTGCTCAACGAGATCGCCGACGCCCTGGCGATCGACACCCAGCAGCTCCTCGGCCACGAGCCGCGCCGGCGCGCCGACCAGGCCAACTGCATCGACCAGGTGGAGGTCGACAGCATCCGGGCCTCCCTGGAGCGCTACGAGCGGCTCGGCAAGTACCTGGGCGCCGCCGCCCTGGACCCGGTGCCGCTGCCCGAGCTGCGCAAGTCCGTGGCGCACGCCTGGTTCGCCTACGAGAAGGCCAACTATCCGGTGCTGGCGCGGGCCCTGATCGAGCTGCTGCGCACCGCGCCGGTGGCGGAGGAACAGGCCAGCGGCGGCCCACGGGCCGAGGCCGCGGGGCTGCTCACCCAGGTGTACCAGATCGCGTCCACCGTGCTGCGAAAGCTGGGTGAGCCCCAGCTGTCGTGGCTGGCGGCCGACCGCGCCATCGGCGCCGCCCAGCGCTGCGACGATCCGCTGCTGATCGGCACCGCCACCACCCGGGTGGCCAACGCCCTGCGATCCCTGGGCCGCCACGAGGCCGCGCTCGACCTCAATGTCCAGGTGGCACACGGCATCATGAGCGAGATCGGTGAGACGGCGCGCGCCAACCCGGCGGCGCTGAGCGTCTACGGCATCCTGCTGCTGCAGGGCTCCATGGCCGCGGCTCTCACCGGGGACGGCGCCACCACCCGCGACCTGCTGAACTCCGCCGGCCGGGCCGCCGAGCGGGTCGCCGCCGACGCCAACCACTACCGGACGTCCTTCAACACCACCAATGTGGAGGTTCACCGGGCCGCCGCCGCCGTGGAGCTCGGCGACGGGCGGCTCGCCCTGCAGATCCACCAGGGCATCGACCGGGAACGCCTGGCCGTCATGGTCCCCGAGCGCCGCGCCCACCACTATCTCGACCTGGCGCGCGGCTGCGCCCAGTTCGGGGACGTGGACAAGGCCGCCCAGGCCCTGCTGGCCGCCGATCGCTGCGCCCCCAGCGAGATCCGCTGCCGTCCGCTGGCCCACGACATCGTCACCGATGTGCTGCGGCGGGCCAGGGGCACCGCCCCGTCGCAGGTGCGGCAGCTCGCCGACACGATGGGGATCGCCGCCTGATGCCCTTCCAGCCGACCGGCGACGCCCCGGTGCTCGAGGTGATCGTGTGCGGGTCCCCGTTGGCCCGCGAGATCGACTGCCTCCTGCACCCGCTGGTCGCCGGGGACTGGGACGTGTGGGTGGTGGCCACACCGGACGGTCGGCGCTTCTTCGACACCGACCTGGTCGAGAAGCTCACCGGCCATCCGGTGCACAGCCGGTACCGCCGCCCCGACGAGCAGGTGGACGTGCCGTACGCCGACCTGCTCGCCGTGGTCCCCGCCACCTGCAACACCATCAACAAGTGGGCGGCCGGGATCTGCGACACCCTGGCGCTCGGCCTGCTGGTGGAGGCGTACGGGCGGCGCTGCCCGATCGTGACCGTGCCGTACACCAACCGCGACCAGGCGGCCCACCCGATGTTCGTGGAGAACCTGGAACGGCTGCGGCGCTGGGGGGTCCGGCTGCTGTACGGCGAGGACTTCCACCCGCTGCACGCCCCGGGCGCCGGGGACGGCCCGATCGACTTCCCCTGGCACCGCGTGCGCGACGCCATCGAGGAGGCCCGGCCGGTAACCTGGCGCCGGTGAGCGCTGACATCGCCGACCTGGCGCGGTTCCTGGACGACTGCTATCCGCCCGAGCGCGCCGCCGACTGGGACGCCGTCGGGCCGGTGTGCGGGCACGCCACGGCCGAGGTGACGCGGGTGCTGTTCGCCGTGGACTGCGTCGCCGCCACCGTGGACGAGGCCGTGTCGGCCGGGGCCCAGCTCATGGTCACCCACCATCCGCTGTTGCTGCGCGGGGTGACCAGCCTCGACCCGTCCGGCTACAAGGGAGCGATCGTGCACCGGCTCATCGAGTCGGGCATCGGCCTGTACGTCGCGCACACCAATGCCGACGTCGCCTCGCCCGGGGTGTCGGACGCGCTGGCGCGGCGGCTCGGCCTGGGGGACCTGCGCCCCCTGGACCCGATCGACACCGGGCCGGCCGGCATCGGACGGATCGGTCGGCTGGAGGCCCCGATGTCCCTGCGCGACTTCGCCTCCCACGCCGCGCACCGGCTGCCCGCCACCGCCTGGGGCGTGCGCGCCGCCGGCGATCCCGACCGGGTGATCTCCACCGTGGCGGTGTGCGGCGGCGCCGGGGACACCTACCTCGGCCTGGCCGCCGCCGCCGGGGTGGACGCCTACCTCACCGCCGACCTGCGCCACCACCCCGTCAGCGAGCACATCGAGTCCCGCGGACCGGCCCTTGTGGACGCCGCGCACTGGGCGACCGAGCGCCCGTGGCTGGACGCGGTGGCCTCCCGAGTCAGCCGCGAATTCGGCGTCGATACCTTGGTGAGCGACCACAACACCGACCCGTGGACGCTCAGCGCGTCCTCGCGAGGCTGAATCGAGGAGATCGAGTGCACGCCGAGCCGGCAGATCAGCGCCGCCTGTTGGACCTTCAGCAGGCCGACACGTCACTGACCCAACTGACCCACCGGCGCACCCACCTGCCGGAGGAGGCCGAGATCGCCGAGCTGCGCGGCAGGGTCACCGGCCTCACCGACACCCTCGCCGGTCACCAGGCGGGCGCCTCCGACCTGGAGCGCGACATCTCGCGGGTGGAGCGGGAGATCGAGCAGGTCCGCGCCCGCGCCGACAAGGACCGGGCCCGCCAGACCTCCTCGGCGGTCGGCGCCAAGGAGCTCGAGGGCCTCGGCCACGAGCTGGAGACCCTGGCCCGCCGACAGTCCGAACTGGAGGACCAGGAGCTGGAACTCATGGAGCGGCGCGAGACCGAGCTGTCGGCGGCCGCCGGGCAGGAGACCGGGCTCGCGGAGGCGAAGACCGCCCTGGCCGAGGCGGAGCGGCGCAAGGCCGAGGCGCTCGGCCAGATCGACCTGGAGCTGGCGGCCCAGAACCGGGCCCGCGAGGAGATCTCGGCGTCGGTGCCCGCGGAGCTGCTCGGCCTGTACGACAAGATCCGCAGGAACCAGCCGATCGCCGCGGCGCTGCTGCGCCGCCGCCGCTGCGAGTCCTGTCGGCTCGAGCAGTCGGGCGGCGAGCTGGCCGCGCTGCGGGCGGCGGAGGACACGGACGTGGTGCGCTGCGACAATTGCGGCGCCATCCTGATACGTACGGAGGATTCGGGGCTGTGAGCGGTATCGACAAGGTCATCATGGAGGCCGACGGGGGATCGCGGGGCAACCCGGGCCCGGCGGGATACGGGGCGGTCGTCCTGGACGCGTCCGGGGAGGTCCTGGTGGACCGCAAGGGTTTCCTGGGCGTCACCACCAACAACGTCGCCGAGTACAGCGGCCTGATCGCCGGGCTCACCGCGGCCAGGGAACTCGGCGCGCTGGCCGTGGACGTCCGAATGGACTCCAAGCTGGTCGTCGAGCAGATGAACGGCAACTGGAAGGTCAAGCACCCCAACCTGCGCCCGCTGGCGGCCGAGGCCGCGGCCCTGGTGCGCGACTTCGACACGGTGACGTTCACCTGGATTCCGCGCGCCCAGAACACCCGCGCCGACGCCCTGGCCAACGAGGCCATGGACGACCGCCGCTGAGGCGCCAGGACAACGCGAAACGGCCGGGACCCCGCGGGGTCCCGGCCGTTGGTTGTGTGGTGTCTACAGCGGAATGTTGCCGTGGGCGCCGCGGGCGGGCGGGGCCTCGGCCAGGGCCCGGGCCAGCCGCACCCGGGTGTTGGCGGGCTCGATGACCTCGTCGATCACGCCGATCTCGATGGCCCGCGACGCGCTGCCCGCGTTGCGTTCCTGCTCGGCGATCAGCTTGTCGCGCAGGGCATCGCGCTCCTCGGGCGGTGCCGCCGCCAGCTTCTTGCGGTGCAGGACGTTGACGGCCGCCGCCGCGCCCATCACGGCGATCTCGAAGGTCGGCCACGCGAAGACCGCCGTGGCGCCCAACGATCGCGAGTTCATCGCGATGTAGGCACCGCCGTAGTCCTTGCGGGTCACCAGGGTCACGCGCGGCACCACCGACTCGGCGAAGGCGTGCAGCAGCTTGGCTCCGCGCCGGACCACGCCGTCCCACTCCTGGCCCAGACCGGGCAGGTAGCCGGGAACGTCGACGAGCACCAGCATCGGGACGCCGAAGGCGTCGCACATCCGCACGAACCGCGCCGCCTTCTCCGCGGCCTCGGCGTTGAGGCAGCCGCCCATCCGCAGCGGGTTGTTGGCGATCACCCCGACGGTGCGACCGGCGAAACGCCCGAGCACCGTCACGATGTTGGCCGCCCACTTCCCGTGCAGCTCAACGGGACTCTCCACGTCCTCGCCGGAGTCCAGCAGCGCCTTCACCAGCGGCTTGACGTTGTAGGCGCGGTTGGCCTCGGCCGGCAGCATCGAACCCAGGTCGTGGTTGTCGCGGGCGTCCTCGACCTCGATGCGGCCCTGGTGACCCAGCAGCGAGGCCAGGTCGCGCGCGGTCGCCAGCGCCGTGGCGTCGTCCTTTGTGGTCACGTGGGCCACGCCGGACTTCTTGCCGTGCACCTCCGGGCCGCCCAGGCTCTCCATGTCGGCCTGCTCGCCGGTGACGCTCTTGACCACCTCGGGTCCGGTCACGAAGATGCGGCCGGTGGCGGACATGATGACGATGTCGGTCAGCGCCGGGCCGTACGCCGCGCCGCCGGCGGCCGGGCCGAGCACCACCGAGATCTGCGGCACCTGCCCCGATGCCCTCACCATCGCGGCGAACACCTGACCCACCGCGTCCAGCGAGACCACGCCGTCGCCCAGCCGGGCGCCGCCGCAGTGCCAGATGCCGATCACCGGAATCCGCTCGCGCACCGCGGTGTCGATGGTCTCCACCATCTGACGGCATCCGTCGGTTCCCATGGCGCCGCCCATGACCCGGGCGTCGGAGCAGTAGGCGATCGCGGCGGTGCCGCCGATGTCGCCGCGCGCGGTCATGACGCCGGACGCGCCGTCGTCGTGCATCACGGCCATGGTGCCGGAGTCGAACAGGGCGGTGAGCCGCGGCAGCGGGTCGCGCACGTCGACGACGGCCTCCGTGCTGTCGGATTTCACAGTGGACACGGTAAAACTCCTTTGCCTGGTCAGGCCCGGGTGAACACCAGGGTGACGTTGTGCCCGCCGAAGCCGAACGAGTTGTTCATCGCGGCGGGGACGTCCGCCTTGCGAGCGGAGTTCGCGGCGACGTCCAGGTTCAGGGCGTCGTCGGGATCGTCCAGGTTGATGGTCGGCGGGATGATCCCCTCCTGGATCGCCTTGATGACGGCGATCGACTCCACGGCACCGGCCGCGCCCAGCAGGTGGCCGGTCATGGACTTGGTGCTGGTGAGGATCGGGTGATCGCCGACGGCCTCGGCGATGCCGCGGACCTCGCCCATGTCGCCCACCGGGGTGGACGTGGCGTGGGCGTTGACGTGCACGATGTCGGCGCCGCTGAGCCCGGCGTCGCGCAGGGCCGCGCGCATCGCGCGGACGCCGCCGGACGGGTCGGGCTGCACGATGTCGAAGCCGTCGGAGGTGATGCCGGCACCGGCCAGCCGCGCGATCACGCGGGCGCCGCGGGCGGCGGCGTGATCGGCGCGCTCCAGCACCATGGCGCCGGCGCCCTCGCCCATCACGAAGCCGTCGCGACCGCGATCCCATGGGCGCGAAGCCCTCTGGGGATCATCGTTGCGTGTGGACAGCGCCTTCATGGAGGCGAAACCGGCCAGGGGCAGCGGGGCGATCACGGCCTCGCAGCCTCCGGCCACCACCACGTCGGCGCGCCCGGAACGGATCATGTCCAGGCCCCAGGCGATGGCCTCGTTGCTGGTGGCGCAGGCGCTGGTGGGCGCGTGCACCCCCGCCTTGGCCTTGAACTCCAGGCCCACCCACGCGGCCGGGCCGTTGG
>NZ_DASQPW010000188.1:0-2705 GCF_035643755.1 Stackebrandtia sp.
CGTCCCGCGTGGGCGCCGCTTTCCATTACGTGCGGCAGAATCTCACGATCCGCCCCACCGATCTGCCCGACCTGGAGGGGCTGGCCGAGCCGCTCAACGAAGCAGGGCCGCGCCCCGTCCAGTGAGGACGGAACACGGCCCTGCGTCAGTACCGGGTCGGGGTTAGAGCAGGCCGGTCACCGCGGGCGCGTAGCCCTGGGCGTGGCCGTCCCGGTTCGGGTGGTACGACTCGCCGATCGGGTTCGACAGGCCGTTCAGCCACTCCGGGTCGTCGCACACGGCGTGGCCGGTGAACGGCCCGCGGACGTCGGCGAAGCTGAAGCCGTGGTTGGAGGCGACGCCGCTAACGGTGCTGGCCAACAGGTCGGCCGTCTCGTTGAGGCGTTTTTCCTCGTCCGGGCTGAAGAACGTCCCGGCGTTGCAGTCCTCGCCGTTGAACAACCGCGGGTATCCCACGACGATCACCTTGGCGTTGGGCGCCTTGGAGGAGATGTCGCCGTACACGGCGTCGAGGCGCCCGGGCAGCTCGTTCTTGATGAACGTCTGCGCGGTGTCGATCTCGCCGTTGCAGCTGACCCAGGGCTCGGCACACTTGGTGATGACGCTGGAGAAACCGGCGTCGTTGCCGCCGACCGAGATCGTCACCAGGCCGGTGTCGCCGTTGAGCCCACCCTCCTGGTTCTTGCGGATGTCGTCGACGACGGCACCGGAACAGGCCTCGAAGTCCAGGTTGTATCCCTGGGCCTTCGCCACCAGCGCGGGGTACGCGTAGTTCGACTTTTGACAGTCGCTGTCGAAGTATTCTCGGGTTCCGGTGCCAGAGGAGTACGAGTCTCCAAGGGCCACATAATTTGTAGCGGCGGCCTGAGATGGAACCGCGGTGAGACCGACGATCAGTCCCGCCGCGGCCACAACCAGTCCGAGCCGCATCAGTTGGCGCATCCATACCTCCGGGGGTCAGTAATGGACATTCAAAAAGGGGCAAGCTCACCCTTTCAGGAATACTTATGATTGTCCATACTCAAATCTGTAACGAACGAACTCGCGTCCATAAGCCGACAACAACCGCCTGTGATTTGACCTCTGGACGGTATCGGAGACACTTGTTGACGTGATCGACCTCGAACCCGACACGCCGAAGCGCAAAGCCGCCGGCAACGAGAAGCGCACCCTGCTGCTGTTCGCCGCCGTCGGCGGCGGCATCGTCATCGTCGGGCTGGTGGTCGTGCTGATCCTGTCGCTGACCACCGGCGTGCCGGGCAACACGCCCAACACGCCCGGCGGCCCCGACGACAGCAAGCCGCCGCTGGCCCAGAAGTGCCCGCCCCCCACCAAGAAGCCGCCCCAGGGCGACGTGCCTGAGGACTCCGGCGGCCAGCGGACGGTCGACACCGAGTCGGGCATCAGCTATAAGGCGTACGGCTCGCCGTGGCGAAACTGGGACCAGGGCGACTGGAACCAGGGCGAGCTGCACATCAAGTACATCGCCGGGCAGTACTTCGTCACCGAGACCTACTCGGAGGGCGACTACCTGGCGTCCATTCTGTCCGGTCACGTCCCGGCGGCGGTCAACGACGGCACGGACCTGGACCTCAAGTGCGTCTCGCAACAGGTCGTCGCCGACGTCCGCAAGAGCTACTACCCGCAGCCCAACAAGTTCAAGTCGCTGCGGGACGAGGCCGCCACCCTGGGCGGGCGCCCGGCGTGGGTGCGGGAGTTCGAGGTGAGGTTCCACCAGGACGGGCTGACGGCCACCAACGAGCGGGTGGGTGTGGCCCTGATCGACGTGGGGCGCAAGGACGCCGCGGTGCTGTACGTGTCGATACCGGGCACCCACAAGCAGTACGACAAGGTGGTCAACGAGGTGCTCGACTCGGTGCGTCCGACCCACAAATAGAACCCGTCCCGTCCCGTCGCGGCTGTGCCAATTGACCCGCTCCGTCCCGTCGCGGCTGTGCCAATCGACCCGCTCCGTCCCGTCGCGGGTCCCCCGCGGCACCGGCGTCGCCGACGGCGCTGACGCCGCCGAAGTAGTGGACGTCGCGATCCCAGGTCACCAGCTGGTATCCGGCGCGCTCCAGGGCGCCGCACACCTCGCCGTCCAGCCCCTCCTCGGCGTGCACCGTGGACTCCACGGGGTGGAAGCGGGGGGCGGCGATCGCCTCGGCCGTCGACAGCCCGTCCGCCAGCACGCCGGTGAGGGTGTGCACCAGGGCGGTGCGGATCCGCGAGGCCCCCGCCGCGCCGGCGGCCAGCACCACGCGCCCGTCGGCGGCGTCGCGCACCACCAGCGGCGACATCATGCTGGACATCCGGGCCCCGGGAACCGAAGGCCCGCACAGCAACTCGCCCTCGCCCAGCATCGAGTTGAGGTGGATTCCGGTGCCCCGCGGCCAGACTCCTGAGCCGATCCCGAGCGTCGTGGTGACCACGCAGGCGTTGCCCGCGGCGTCCACCACCGAGACGTTGGTGGTGTCGCCCAGCTGGCCGTCGTCCGCGGTGGTGAGCGCGTCGGCGGCGGCCACGGCGCGCTTGCCGGGCTCCAGCCACAGGCCGGAATCGATGCGGCGCAGCGTGTCGACGGTGCCCGACAGGTCACGGCGTCCATTCACGACGTACCCGGCGAAGTCCGCCGAGCACACCGGGACCTCGCGCACCCGGTAGGCGGCCAGGTCGGCGAGGCCGAGCGCCCCGCCCTCGGCACG
>NZ_DASQPW010000189.1:0-17101 GCF_035643755.1 Stackebrandtia sp.
ATCGCGAAGCACGTCGGCCATGCCTTTGCGGCTCTTACCTGCCACTCGTGACCATTTGTGCTCGGCATACTTCTTGGCGAGCTGCAACCACGTCAGAGCGCTTTCAACGTCCTCTATGGCCTTTTGCTCGTGGAGCATGGAGACCGGCAAACCGGTATCAATGTCGAAAGCCTCTCCGATGCTAGCGGCCATAGTCAGTTTGGACTGGCTGGTTCCAGTGACATGCGGAACATCATTGCCTTGTGTCGATCGCGCGGGTAAGACACTTTGGACACCATGACGGGGCGATCGACTTCATCTAGGAAGCGTTGCTCGACACGCTTGACGAGATCGCCTGTTTTGACTTTGAGCCATTCCGCGTGGGCTTCGTCGGGAGGCTCACCGTCGCTTATGGTTTCTTCGAGTACCACGGCATCGGCGGTACCTTCGAACCCTTTAGGCCGAAAGGTGTCCGATATAGACACCGGCTGCCCACTTTCGGTGACCCGCGTGACGACGTGGCTTACTTCGCTACCTTCGTCGAGGTTCAGAGCTTGTGCGACTTCGGCATCCGCCGGGATGATGCTGAGCTCACGCTCAACATGTACCTCTTTGCCGCTCTCATTGGTGAACGTGGACTCGGCTTTCTCCATCGAACGCCCCGGGGAGATACGGATCAGGCTTGGCTGGTCGGCGACGAAGACGCCGCGTCGCCGGACGGAGTAGACGAGTCCTTGACTGATCAACATCTCTATTGCCTTACGGACGACGATGTCCGAGACCTTCTTCTTGGTGACGTTCTCGGCGGCAATCTCCGCGTGACTGGGCAGTTGTGTCCTCGGGGGTAGCTCACCCGATCGGATGCGCCGGGCATAGTCCCCTGCGATCACCACGTATGCGTGCTCTGGCATGGACGACGTTCCTTTCTTGGTGACGCGTTCCCGCTTAGTATACATATCTTCGTATACGTACGTAGGTTCTTGTCGCCCGGTCGAGGCTCGCGCATCGTTCGACGCTGTCGAGGCACTAGTACGCCCTCATGATTCCGGCGCACCCTAAGGCTGTGACCTGTTGAAACGTGCGAGTAGCTCCAGTGACCAAGGATCGATGAGGGTCACTCATAGGCGGGTGCCGCCTGGCACAACCTTAGAGGTAGGGAGATGATGTCGCGGCCTCTCGGGACGGAGAGAGGCCGCCGTTGTTGGGGCATCTCGAATCCATACGACATCTCACCTCTTCAAGTGAGTAGCCTTAAACCGACCCGACAAGCAGTTCAACATAAAGAAGCCTGACGTAATCTCTGCGAATACCTCGCGTGGAGCCTGTCAATAGTTCCTCTTAGTCTATCTTTATACCACGAGAAACAATAACGATCACTCGCACTTTCAAGGAGGCCTATCGATACGCCCAAACTCAGCAACATATTCGCGCGTACAACGTCAAAAACTGAGTAGTGAAGGTAAAGCATATCTTCGCTATCTATAGTATCAACATCACTGTTTACATGAGTTACCTCATTTCGAGCGCTAGCCACAACGTGTGCCCATTTATACTTGTCAGGGATTATCACTTTGATTGCACGTTTGCTTCTACCTGCCAATTTCATGAGGCGTTTCTTGAGTGAAGGTTCATAAGCATATGCGAGCTTGTCATTAATCCAATCGCGGGAATCTTCATCCGGTACCGCTTCGAGCAAGGTTTGAATCAGCTGTCGGTGTGATTCCTGCTCGGTTTCAGGCACTTGGTAGACGTTGCGATGAAAGCCTTCTGCGGCACTAATAACGTTTAGTAGTCGATTCTCCATATAGGTCTTACCCATGTATCGAACTCCGGACAAGGCGTGCAGCGACCGTCGAAATTCGGGTACAACGTCAAGCCACTTAGCCATTCCGTCAACGCCATCAATTTCACGGTATGACAGGTACCTGTCATACCTAGGTATTCGATCCTTGTCGGTAGGTTCAACATGATGTATCCGGGAAGCTTTGTACTCGACTTGCAGTGAGCCATTCGAGGGTGAAGTTTCGGCGGTTGGCTCATTTGCATGATCACGGAAAACTTTAAGCAAGTCCATTGTCAATGGGACGTCGGCACACATAGAAATCAACTGCTCTATGTCGACTACGTCTCCAGTAATCGTTTGGAAAGTCGCGGGACTATCGTACTTAATCTCTATGTATGAATGCTGATACAGTACGCTGCCGTTCGGAACTTTTTTCGTACTCCAGCCTTGAAATACTCTGATACACCCGCGTGAAAAATTAGCCTCATCCTCTAGCATTGAATCAAGAGACATGCTTACGATTGAACTAGTATCATCATCCTCTTCCTGTACGCGGTACTTGATACCCGAACTTCCTACCCAGTTGCCAAGTTCGCCGAATTTCACTAGAACCCGATCGAATAGATTGTCATCCTCCGACATATGGCTGCCAATGAACAAACCACCTACGTGATAGGCAGACTCGACAACACCGCGAGAGGGTTGTTGAAGTCGCGTTTTCCAGCAATCACGAAGTGTGACCCTTTTCGAACCAATGTATCCCCAGATCAGGACGCTTGATTGATCAAACTGCACATCATCAAAATCGCCCACCAACTCGATTTTGCACCCGTCTATGGCGTCAAAATCTAGGCGACCCGACAATTCCGTTACTGTTCCAGGTATCCAAAATATCCCAGAATCATTAATGGGTTGCATTTTCAATCCCCTCCGCTCTTGTTGACGCAGGCTAACTCGGTCCAGGCCGCACGTCGCGTGGATCTAATACCTCCGTCACACAGACTATCGGCTAGGTACGCAGAACGTAGATGCATAACTACCTCACTGACCAACGAATCCTGCAAAACCTGAGTCAGACCGCCATGGCCATGCACAACACTCGTAGAAGGCCTGCGGCTGTGACGCTCATGGGGCTACTTACCCCGGTGTCGTTGGTGACAATGGTGACAGAATTCTGAGACTGGTGCTTGACCAGCAAAAGCACTCGTCAGGAGAGCGTTGACATAGTGGCGACAAAGTGGGGCTGGCGTTGACAGAAATACTCGGCTGGCTGGACTGACAGGAGTCCCCACTACTGCTGGTCAGTGATCTCGTCGACGGGGATGATGCGCTCGCTTGACAGGAGACCGACGCACAGGCCTGGTTGGGCGGTCAGTAGATAGGCGCCAGATCGATGTAGCCAACTTGCGGGTTACCAACTTCGATTGCGGAGACCGATGAAAATCTTGTCATTGAAGGTGGCATACCGTGGAGTTCTGCCCCAGCATCATCTGACGCTGGGGCAGCCGTCTTACTGGCCGCGGAACAGCCGCCACGGCCCGGAGTCCCGCCGTCCAAGAGCTTCGGCTATTTTCGGCAGATCCTCGGGCCGTGCACGCTTGACGATATAGAACCTCAAGGCCAAACGCCCCGCAGCGAGTAGAGCGGAAATGGTGCCGATGGCCAGCACTTCAAACACTGTAATTCCTATGTGTCTTGTGTTCGCCTCGGCCCCTCAGAAAAGATTGAGACAGCCTGAACTTTCGTCCCAGCACACCGGGGCCGTTCGCGAACTAGACAGAAACTGAACGAAGCGAAGTAAGGCCAAGTCGAATCTACCAATCCTTGCGTGCGGTGACTCGGTAGGGATGACCGCAGCGGCGGCTGGGCTAATGGCGATTGAAAGAACAACCGATTCCGGCCGCCGCTGATGCCAGGTTTATTGCCAAAGTGCCATCCTCGATGGCGATGGGCAAAGTCCGACCGATTTAACCCACACGAGCGGTCGAGGTGTCGATGCGCACCGGTCGAGGTATATCCAAGTAAGGATGTATCCGAGTTATGCGCTTAGAATCGCCCTCAGGGGTTTATTGCTGGTCAGCGTAGCGACGTGTTGGTTGGTGGGACTTTTCTGTCAACGCCGAGGTTATTTTGTCGCCATTCTGTCAACGCCCGTCTGACAAGTGCTATCCCTGGTCAGGTGCCAGTTTTCGGAATTCAGTCACCATAGTCACCAACGTCAACGGGGTATCACCGCCAATGGCGGTAGAGCGTTGACCTCCGCAACTCGGAAGTCAAGGAGTGTCGCGTTAGGGCGTTCGGAGACTCGCGCGGATTCTTCGTCCCGCCCTCGTCCCGGATAGCCGCATCTGGCCGCATCGGCTTGCATTCAATCGCACAGGCATACGAAAGGCCCCCGGACTGTTTTTACAGTTCGGGGGCCGTTTCGGCTGTGGTGGCGCGTACTGGATTCGAACCAGTGTAGGCGGAGCCAGCGGTTTTACAGACCGATCCCTTTGGCCACTCGGGCAACGCGCCATGGTGCACGCTCGTTCGCGATGACGAGCGCGCGAGAAAGGATAACCGGTGCGGCGGGCGGGGGCGCAAGTGGGTTAGGACGCGGGGATGGCGAGGGTTGCCGACAGGGCGCGGTGGTCGGTGTCGGGGATGGTGGTCACGGAGGTGGCGATCGGGGTGATGGCCTTGCTGGTGAGGACGTGGTCGAGGGTGACCTTGGGGACCAGGCGCTTGTCCATGGGCCAGGTGCCCGACAGTCCGTTGCCGCAGGCGTCGGCGGCGTCGGTGTAGCCCGTGCCGATCAGGCCGCGCAGGGTGGCGTGGTCGAGGGTGGCGTTGAAGTCGCCCGCCAGGACGCGGGCGGGGCCGTCCTTGGCGGAGGTGGGAACGGCCTTGAGGTCGTGGCGCCAGTCGGGGATGAGGCCGGGCGAGACGGGGGCGGCGGGGTGGATGGCGAGGAATTGCAGGGGCGCGGCGTGTTCGATGTGGATGGTGGCGGCGGGCATCTCGAAGCGGCCGTCGGTTTCCAGCGTCCGGGCCTCGGTGAGGGGGTAGCGGGAGAAGATGCCCGTGCCCGCGGCGGCGTCGCCCGGTTTGGTGAGGGCGTGGGGCAGCGTGCCGTGGAGCTTGGCGCGCAGGGTCTTGTCGGCGGCGGGGGTGAGTTCCTGGACGCTGAGGATGTCGACGCCGTCGGTGACGGCCTGCTCGGCGACGGCGGACAGGTCGGCGCCGCCGACGTGGAGGTTGACCGTCATGACGTGGATCTTCGGGCCGTCGGGGCGGGGACCCGAGTCGGCGATGGCGCGGGGTGCCAGGGCCACGACCAGGGCGCACAGGCACAGCACCAGGACGGTGACGGCGCCCAGGGCGCGCAGCGCGACCGCCAGGCCGAGCGGGACCAGGATGGCGATGGTGATGTACGGGGTGTAGGCGATGGCGACGACCAGGGGCCAGGCGTTGTCGACGCCGAAGAAGCGCCACAGGGTGAACGCCGCCCAGACGAGCACCATGATCCACAGTAGAGTCAGTCCGATGCGGCGCGCGGGGGGAGTCCTGACCTCAGACATCAATCGAGTATCCGATAGGCGGGGCCGAAACGCTAGGCCGCGGCGTGCGGATCTTCGCGCGGGGGCGGCTCGCGGCCAGCCGAAACGATGGTCGAGCCATGGCCTAATCTCGAGGTTCGGTCTACGAACTGCTGGGAGGCAACGGCACATGGCGAACTCTTCGTTCGACATCGTCAGCGAACTCAACTCCGCCGAACTGGACAATGCCATCAACCAGGCGTCCAAGGAGGTCTCCACCCGCTTCGATTTTCGCGGCACGGGCGCCAAGATCGAGCGGTCGGGGGACGAGACGGTCACCCTGACGGCCGAGACCGAGGACCGCGTGCGCGCGACGCTGGACGTGTTCAAGGACAAGCTGGTCAAGCGCGGCATCTCGCTGAAGGCCCTGGACACCGACGAGCCGCGGCCGTCGGGCAAGACGTACAAGATCGACTGCACCCTGAAGCAGGGCATCGCCCAGGACGTCGCCAAGAAGATCAACAAGACGATCCGCGACGAGGGCCCCAAGGGCGTGCAGGCACAGATCCAGGGCGAACAGATTCGGGTCACCAGCAAGAAGCGCGACGATCTCCAGGAGATCATCAAGCTGCTGAAGGACGCGGACTTCGATGTGCCGCTTCAGTTCACGAACTACCGCTAGGTAGTGAGTGAACCATTGGCGCAGCCGAACTACCGCTAGGTAGTGAGTGAACCATTGGCGCGGCCGAACTACCGCTAGCCAGTGAGCTAACACCGCGGGGGCGCATTTCGTCCGCGGAGTCGTCAGCGTCCACTAGGTACTCGACGCTGTCGGCTCGCCGTCGACCCTTGCGACGCGGGTGACGAGGTCGACCAGCCGGGCGCGCTCGTCGGGCGTCAGGTCGGCGAGAAGCTGCTCGTTGGCGTCGGCGCCAGCCCGCGCGCATTGGCGGGCGAGGCGTTTGCCGTCGGCGGTGATCGTGATGATCACGGCGCGGCGGTCGCGCGGGTCGGGGGCGCGGGTGAGCAGGCCGCGGCCCTCCAGACCCGACACGACGCCCGCGACGTCCTTGCGGTCCAGGGCGATCGCCCTGCCCAGCTCGGCCTGGCTGATCTCGCCGAGGTCGCTCAGGGCCGACAGCACCGCGTGTTCCCACAGCTTGATGTCGTGGCGCGCCAGGTGTTCGGCGACCAGGGCGCGGCCGCGGGCCGCCGCGCGGCCGAGCAGCCAGCTGGGCAGGCCGCGGATGCTGGTGGCGACGTGGAGTTCGCGGTCGACCGACATATTTGTTGGAATCCCATCAATTGAGTTATTGTTGGTTTCCCAACGATATCTCAGGAGGCCCCATGAAGCGGGTTCGGCACCTCGGCGTCGGCCGAGAACTCACCATCGACGACGTCGCGACCCCGCGGGCGGGCGCGACCCAGCTGCTCATCTCCGTCGAGGCCGTCGGCGTCACGCTGCCCGCCGTGCGCCGACTGGACGCCTCCACCGAGCCGCTGCCCCTGGCCGGGGAGGTGTGCGGGACCGTGCTCGAGATCGGTTCCGAGGTCACGGGATTCGGCGTCGGCGACCTCGTCACGGGCCTGTGCTTCGCCGACGCGTACGCCGAACAGGCGGTGCTGGAGCGGGCCTTCGCCAGCGCCGTGCCGAGCGGCGCGACCGCCGCCGACGCGATCGCGCTGGTGCGTTCGGGGCTGGTGGCGCGCGGCGCGCTCGAGGCGGCCACGCCGTCGGCGGGCGAGTCCATCGCGGTGACCGCCGCGGCCAGCGGGGTCGGGCACATCGCCGTCCAGTTGGCGAAGGCGTTGGGCGCCAATGTGATCGGCGCGGTCTCATCCTCGTCCAAGGCCGACTTCGTGAAGGGACTCGGCGCCGACGCGGTGTGCACCTACGACGAGGGCCCGCCCGCCCCCGTCGACGCCGTCCTGGAGGGCGTGGGCGGGGAGCAGGTGGGCCGCTCGATCAAGTGGCTCGCGCCGTGCGGGCGCCTGGTGTTCTACGGGTCGGGCGGCGGGAGCATCAACGCCTTCGACCTGCTCGACGGCAACCGCAGCGCGGTCGGCTTCCAGGTCGCCCGCGTCGCCCGCGAGCAACCCGAGCGCTACGCGGCCTGGCGCGACGACCTGTGGCGCGGGTACTTCGCGCGGACGCTTGTGCCGATGGTCGACCGCGTCTACCCGCTCGGCGAGGCCGCGGCGGCCCACGAACGGCTGTTGGCGCGGGCCAACCGCGGCAAGGTCGTCCTGGCGCCGTGACCGCCGACGAGTACCCGCACGGCCGCGACTCTGGTTGTTCGTAGGAGGACACGGCCCCCGCCGGCGGCGATACTTGAGCGACCTATCTCAATGAGTCGATGCGGAGCGTTCATGCGGTTTGGCTTGCTGGGGCCGCTGGAGCTGACGCGCGACGGCGCGCCCGTTCGGCTGCCGGGCACCCAGCAGCCGCGCGTCCTGGTGGCGCTGCTGGACGAGGCGAACCGTGTCGTACCAACGCATCGGCTGGCCGCGGCGATGTGGGACGGCGAGCCCCCCGCGACCGCCGACCGGCAGGTGCGCAACCTGATCGGGCGGCTGCGGCGCGAGGCGGGGCTGCCGCCCGACCGCCTGTTCACCGCCGGGGCCGGGTATCGGCTGGCGGTGGAGGCGGCGGACCTCGACGTGCTGCGCTGCGAGACCCGGGTCGCCGAGGCGCGGCGGCGACGCGACGGCGGCGACCACGCCCAAGCGGTGACCGCGTTCGACGCCGCACTGGCGGAATGGCGGGGGCCGTCGCTGGCGGGGCTGACGGGGCGGTTCGCCGAGGCGATCGCGGCGCGGCTCGACGAGCTGCGGCTGTCCATCACGGAGGAACGCGTCGAGGCGATGCTCGACATGGGACACGGCGCGTCGCTGGTGTCGCAGCTGCGGACGCTGGTCGCCGAACACCCGCTGCGGCAACGGTTCACGGCCCAACTGATGCTCGCGCTGCACCGGTGCGGGCGCACCGCCGAGGCGCTGGAGGCGTTCGTCCACTTGCGGGGACTGCTGGCCGAGGAACTCGGCATCGACCCCGGCGAGTCGGTGCGCCTGCTACACACCGCGATCCTGCGCGGCGAGCCCACCCTGTCCCCCGCACCGATCGCGGCGACCGCCATCGCCGTCCCCGCACAGCTTCCCGCCGACGTGCCGGGCTTCATGGGACGGCGGAAGGCCCTGGCCACCCTGGATCGCCGGGTGGAGGCGGGGCGCCGGGTGCTGATCACCGGGCCGGGCGGCATCGGCAAGACCGCGCTGGCGGTGCGGTGGGCGCGGCTGAATCGCGAGCGCTTCACCGACGGGCAGCTGTATGTGAACCTGCGCGGCTTCGACGACACCGCACCGCTGCGGCCCGGCCAGGCGCTGACCCATCTGCTGCGCGGCCTGGGGGTCGCGGCCGACGGGATTCCGCCCGATGTGGACTCCGCGGCGGCGCTGTTTCGGTCGCTGACCGACGGACGAAGCCTGGTCTTGTTGCTGGACAACGCGCGCGACGCCGATCAGGTGCGCCCGCTGCTGCCCGGGTCGGCGGGCGTGGCGGTACTGATCACCAGCCGCCATCGAATGCCCGGGCTGGTGGCGGTCGACGGGGTGCGTCCCGTCGGGCTGGAACCCTTGGCGTACAACGAGGCCATCGCGTTGATGAGCGACCTCGTGGACGACGGCCGGTTGGGCGGGGACGCCGGGGCCGCCGAGGCGCTGGCCGACCTGTGCGATCGGCTGCCGCTGGCGCTGCGCATCGTGTCGGCGCGGCTGGCGGGCGAGCCGCGCCTGGACGTCGCGGAATTCGCGCACCGATTGCGCGCGGCCCAGGGGGTCGAGGGGTTCAGCCTCGACGGCGACGCCCGCGCGGACCTGGCCGCGAGCTTCGACCTGTCGGTGGCGGCGCTGAGCCCGTCGGCGCGTGACCTGTTCCTGACGATCGGGGTGATTCCCGGGGGCCGGCTTCCGCGCGCGTTGATCGCGGCCGCGGCGGGCGACGGCGCGGCGGTCGACAGTGGACTCGACGCGTTGCGGGCGGCGCATTTGGTACAGCGCCCCGAAAGCGAGCGGTACGTGCTGCACGATCTGGTGCGGTCGTACGCCTCGCATCGGGCGGCGTCCGAGCTGACGCGGCCGCGGCGTGACGCCATCGCCGATCGCGTCATCGACTGGTACTTCACCGATCCCCGGATCCGCGGACCCGAGGAGTACGTCAACATCGCCGCGGCCGTCGAGAGCCTCCGCGACCATCCGCGGTGCTGGAAGCTCGGCGTCGCCCTGACGCGGCACGGCGACCTCGGGGTGGATCTCGTTGAGCTCCAAGAGATCGCCGACAACGCCTTCAGCACCGCCGACGGCGGACCCGCGTCCGCCGTGCACATCCAGGACGCGCTCGCCCGCGTCGCCCACCACCGCGGCGACCACGCCACCGCGGTGCGCCACGCCCGCGCCGCGTGGGACCTGTCGCGCGACATCCCCGACGCCGACGACGACGGCGTCCTTCTGTCGAATCTGGGAAGAATGCTGTACGGCGCGGGCGAATACGCCGAGGCCGAGACGTTCCAGCGCGCGGCGCTGGAGGCCGCCGAGCGGCCCGGGCACGCCGTCCATCTGGACTCGCGCCTGAGGAATCTGGGCAACCTGTTGCGGGCCACGGGACGCTTCGCCGAGGCGGAGACGCTGCTGCTGCGCGCCGAACGGGCCGCGGGCGACCGCCGCGACGACACGTACCTGCGGGTGTGCGAGGTGCTCGGCAACCTTCACGCCGACATGGGGCGGCTGGACGACGCCGAGCGCTGGCTGCGTCGCGTCCTCGCCGCCGACGCCGCCCCCACGCAGCGCACGTCCGATCTGGCCGTCATCCAGCTCGGCGAGGTGTTGCGTCGGCTGGGCCGCCTCGACGAGGCCGAGTCCGCGCTGCGCGACGGTCTCGAGCGGGCGGAGGTGGCGCGCCGCCACGTGATGGCCGACGAGGCACGCATCGGACTCGCGCTCGTCCACTGTGACCTCGGACGGCCGAGGGACGGCATGGTCGTGCTGTCGCAGCTGTCCCCCATCGGCGGGCGCTCCCTCGACCGATCGCTGCTGGCGCGACGGGCGCTGGCACGGGCGCGGTGCCGCCTGGCGCTCGGCGAGACCGACGCCGCCCACGACCTCGCGCTGGAGGCCGTGAGGGTGTGCGAGGAGTCGTCGCGGACACTGCTCCTGGCGCGCGCCGAGGCGCTGCTGGCTCAGATCCTCGAGGCGGCCGCGGACGTCGCGGCGGCGCGCGAACATCGCGGGCGCTCGCGGGAAGTCCTTGCCCACCTTGGGCTCCCCGACACCGAGGCGATCACCGCGGTGTGAGTCAGCCGCGCCGCGCCGAGGCGACGAAGTCCGCGACGTAGTCCTCCAGCGCCACCTTCGGCTCCCAGCCCAGGGCTCGCACCTTGGAGTTGTCGGCCTCGCCGCGCGCGCGTTCGCCCGGCTTGGCGGGGATCATGACG
This sequence comes from Stackebrandtia sp., assembly GCF_035643755.1. NCBI lineage: Bacteria > Bacillati > Actinomycetota > Actinomycetes > Glycomycetales > Glycomycetaceae > Stackebrandtia > Stackebrandtia sp. The sequence goes on from NZ_DASQPW010000189.1 coordinate 10,770, forward strand.
TGCTCGCAGCCGAACAGCTTGGCCACCTCGAGCATCTGCCATTCGCGGCCCGCGCCGATCAGGTAGCCGTCGCCCTTGCCGTGCTCGGCGCAGCGCAGCAGCCCCGCCACGGTGTCGTCGATGTGCGTGAAGTCGCGGGACTGGGTGCCGGGCTCCACAATGGTGAGCGGCTCGCCGTCGCGGTACTGGCGCTGGAAGATCCCGATCGCGGTGGCGTAGCGGCCGTCCTCGATCTGGCCAGGGCCGTAGACGTTGTAGAAGTACGTGATGACGTAGTCCAGGCCGTACCAGTTGCCGTAGTTGCGGATCAGCTCGCCGTTCTTGGCCTTGGTCCAGGCGTACGGGTTGAGGTGCTCGTCCTGGCCGTCGTTGCCGAACTTCGAGCTGGAGCCCGCGTAGACCAGCCGGGCGCCGTTGTCGAGGCAGAACTTGACGACTTCCTTTGTCCCCCAGGCGTTGTACTCCCAGACGCGGTCGGGTTCGTCGAAGGACTGCGGGATGCGGGCGTACTCGCCGAGGTGGAACACGATGTCGGGGGTGCCGAAGGATTCGTTGGCCCAGCGCTTGTTGATGTTGGCCGTGGAGTCTTCCAGGTAGGTCACGTTGGGGGCGTCGACGTGGACGTCGCGGCGCCCCGTGAAGTAGTTGTCGACCGAGACGATGCGGGAACGCGGGTAGTCCCGCGCCAATGCCGCTATCAGGTGACTGCCAACGAAACCGGCACCGCCGGTGACCACGATGGTGTTGTTCTCCACTGCGCCTCCAAATCGATCAGCTGCTCATGGTACGACAGCCCTTCAGGTGGGTTAACGGACCGCGCGCTGCATCTCTTCGAGGCGGCGGATGCGATCGGCCATCGGGGGGTGGGTGGAGAACAGTTTGGACAGTCCGCCACCGCGGAACGGGTTGGCGATCATCAGGTGCGCGCTGTTGGTGATGGGGCCGTCCGCGCGCAGCGGCAGCTGGTCGACGCCGCCCGAGATCTTGCGCAGCGCGCTGGCCAGGGCCAGCGGGTCGCCCGACAGCTCGGCCCCCGAGGCGTCGGCCTGGTACTCGCGGTTGCGGCTGATGGCCATCTGGATCACGCCCGCGGCCACGGGGCCGAGGATCATGGTGAGCAGCAGGACGATGGGGTTCGGGCCCTCGCGGTCGTTGCCCAGCGGGATGAACCACGCGAGGTTGGCCAGGACGCTGATGACGGTGGCCAGGGCGCCGGCGACGCAGGAGATCAGGATGTCGCGGTTGTAGACGTGGGACAGCTCGTGGCCCAGCACGGCGCGCAGCTCGCGCGGGGTGAGCAGGCGGAGGATGCCGTCGGTGACGGCCACGGCCGCGTGCTGGGGGTTGCGTCCCGTGGCGAAGGCGTTGGGCTGCGGCACGGGGCTGACGTACAGCCGGGGCATCGGCTGGCCCGCGCGGTCGGCGAGCTCGCGGACCATGGCGTACAGCTCGGGCGCCTGGGCCTCGGACACGGGCTGGGCGTTCATGGAGCGCAGCGCGATCTTGTCCGAATTGAAATATGTGAAGGCGTTAATGCCTAGCGCGATGACGGCCGCGATGACCAGACCCATCACGCCGCCGATCCAGTAGCCGACGGCCACGATCAGGGCCGACAGCGCGCCGAGCAGCAGCGCGGTCTTCAAACCATTGTGGTGATTCATGTGCCTCACTCCCGGCCGATCAAACGCTGCGGGGTGACGTCATTGTTCCCCTCAAGCGAATTTTGCCCGAACAAACTGGGAATTCACTGTGAAATCGCCGCGAGGTGGAGCACTAGTTGCGGCGCGAAACCCAGGACCACGGCGGCGGCGACACAGGCCGCGGCGGCGATGGCGGCGGGCAGCGGTGCGCCCGGGGCGGCGTCGGGCGTGCCTCGCAGCGGGCGCAGGCTGAAGCGCAGGTAGTAGACCAGGCCGATGACCGCGTTGACGGCGATCACCACCGCCAGCCAGGGCAGCCGGGGCGCAACCGCCGAGAACACCGTGACCTTGGCGAACAGGCCCGCCAGGCCGGGAGGCAGGCCCGCCAGGCCCGTGAGCGCCAGGATCAGCGCGCCCGCCAGCCACGGGGAGCGGCGGGCGGCGCCCGCGTAGTCGTCCAGATCGCCGCCGTCGACGCGCTCGCCACGCAGCCCGATCACCGCACCGAAGGCCGTGATCTCCAGCACCACGTACAAAACGGCGAAGCCGATCACGGCCGCCGCGATCGCCTCCACCCCCGCGTGGGTGCGCCCCGAGGCCACCGCGAGGCCGCCGAAGGGCGCCAGCAGGTAGCCCGCCTGGGCGATCGACGACCAGGCCAGCAGGCGCACCGCGCGGGTCTGGCGCAGCGCCACCAGGTTCCCGACGGTCATGGTCACCGCCGCCACGGCGGCCAGGACTCCCCCCGACACGGCTGCGACGGGGGTGAGGCCGACGGTCAGGACCCAGGTGATCGCCACGATTCCGCCCAGCTTGGACGCCGTGGACAGGTAGGCGGCGATCGGCAGCGGCGCCCCGTCGTAGGTGCCGGGTGCCCAGGCGTGCAAGGGAACCGCGGCGACCTTGAAGACCATGCCCGCGATCACCATGGCCACGGCGGCGGCGGTGAGCGGGGCGGTGGGTCCGTGCAGCGCGTGCGACAGTCCACTGAGGTGGACCTGGCCCGTGACGGCGTACAGCAGGGCCGCGCCCAGCAGGGTCAGGGCGCTGGCGGCCACCGAGGCCAGCAGGAAGGTGACGGCGGCCTCGGCGCTGCGGATATCCTTGCGGCGCATGGAGACCAGGACGTACAGCGGCAGGGTGAGGGTCTCCAGGGCGACGATGATGGTGATGAGGTCGCGGGCGTAGGCCAGCACGACGCCGCCCGTCAGGGAGCTGGCCAGGAGAAAGAGGTACTCGCCGTGCGGCGGGCCCTCGCGGTCGCGCAGCGTGGCGGCCGACAGGCCGAGCACGGCCAGGGTGAGGGCGCACAGCGTCACGGCGACCAGGGCGCCGGGGCGGGTGGTGGCGTACGAGCATCCGTCCGCGGCGCAGAAGGTCTCGCGGTCGGGGCTGAATCCGAGCCAGGCCGCGGCCACGGCGGTGGCCAGGGTGCCGATCGCGGTGGTGGCCAGCACGACGGCGCGGCGCGCCACGATCAGGTCGGCGACCAGGGCGGCCACGGCGGTGGCGGCGGCCAGGTACGCGGGCAGCAGGGCCATGTGGTCGATGGCCTGGGTTCTCATCGCGCCACCACCTGTTGAATCAACGCGCCCGCGAAACCGTCCAGGAGCAGCCACGGCGCCACGCCGAACACCAGGATGCCCGCGGTGATCGGCGCCCAGATGGCGATCTCGCCGCGCCGCAGCGCCGCCGCCGATCCCAGGTTCGCCACCACGGGCGAGGAGTCGCCGTGGGTCACCAGCCGCAGCAGCCGCAGCAGGTACGCGGCGGCGAGCGCGGCGCCCAGCGCCGCGAACACCGCCAGCGTGATCCACAGTGCGCTACCGCGGCTGGCCGATCCGTACACGCTGAACGCCTCGCCCCAGAACCCCGCCAGCCCGGGCAATCCCAGCGACGCCAGCGCGGTGAATCCGAGGATCCCCGCCAGCCCCGGCGCCGCGTTGCGCAGACCGCCCAGTTTGGACAGCTCCCCGGTTCCCGCGCGGTCCTTGATGGCGCCTGCCAGGAAGAACAGCAGGCCCGTGATCAGGCCGTGGGCGATGTTGCCGAACAGCGCGGCGTTGATCCCCGCCGCGGTCATGGTCGCGATCCCCAGCAGCACGAATCCCATGTGCCCCACCGACGAGTACGCGATCAGCCGCTTCAGCTCGTTCTGCGCCAGGCACACCAGTCCTCCGATGAGGATCGCGGCGACCGCCAGCACCGCCAGCACGGGCGCCACCCGGTGTGCCCCATCGGGAGTCGTCCCCACGCCGACGCGCACCAGCCCGTACGTGCCGAGCTTCAACAGCACGCCCGCCAGGATCACCGACCCCACGGTGGGCGCCTGGGTGTGGGCGTCGGGCAGCCAGGTGTGCAGCGGCCACAGCGGCGCCTTGATCGCGAAACCGATGCCCAGCAACGAAAACGCCAGCACCTGCGTGCCCGGCGACATCCCCGCCCCGTGGCTTTGGGTGAGCCGCACGATGTCGGCGGTGCCCGTCGACCCGACGATCACGAAGATCCCCGCCAGCAGCAGCAGCGAACCGAGCAATGTGTACAGCGCGAACTTGATCGCGGCGTGCCTGCGGTCCTCGGCGCCCCAGAAGTGAATGATCGCCCACATCGGAAGCAGCACGATCTCGAAGAACACGAAGAACGCCACGAGGTTCACCGAGGCGAACACCCCCGTGATGCCCACGTCCACGGCCAGCAGCAGCGCGGCCAGCACCGCTCCGCTGCCCCGCGCGGGTTCGTAGATGGTGGTGTGGACGCAGCACAGCAGCGTCAGCAGGGCGGTCAACGCGATGAGCGGGTAGGACACCCCGTCCACCCCGATGTCGAATCGCAGATGGATCGCCTGCGCCCACGGCAGGTTCACGCGATGCCACATGGGGCCGTCGCCGGACGCCAGCGGAAGCGCCGCCGCGGCGAGGAATCCCGCCGCCGCGAAGCCCGTGGCGACCCACTTGGCGAGCCGGTTGCGTTGGCGCACCGCGAAAGCCGCCACCGCACCGACGGCGGGCAACGCCAGCGCCGCGACCAGGACGAGGTTCATCACGACAGTGCCCCCAGGTAGACGGCGACGCCGATGGCGCCGATCAGGACGGCGCCGCCGAGGGCCGTCAGCAGGTGGCGGGGGACGCCGAAGCCGTGGAGGCGGGCGGCGGCGCGCGCCAGGACGGCGGTGGCGGGCGCGCTTTCCTCGATCGCGCCGTCGACGAGGGTTTCGTCGGCGCGGCGGACCAGGCGGGCCAGCCGGATGACGGGTTGGACGACGGCGCGGTCCTGTGCGGTGTCGAGGTAGAAGGCGTTGATGAAGACGGCTCGGGCGCGGCCCAGCGCGGCGGCGGGGTCGGCGGCGGTGTCGCGTTTCCAGACCAGGTAGGTGGCGCCGACGCCGACGACCGCCATCAGCAGCACGATGAGGGACAGGTCGATGTGGACGGTGGGCAGGCGGGTGAGCGGGCCGATGGCGGCCAGCCCGAGCAGGGCGGCGGGGACGGCCAGGACAATGAGGGGCCAGCGCATCAGGGGCTCGGGGTCGTGGGGGTGCACGCCGGGCGAGCGGGGCCGGCCGAAGAAGGTACGCAGCCAGGCGCGGGTGGCGTAGGCGGCGGTGAGGGCGACGGTGACGACGCCCGCGCCCCACACGATGGTGCCCGCCGCGGTGGGCGACTCGAACGCGGCGCCCAATATGGACTCCTTGCTCCAGAAGCCCGACAGCGGTGGGGCGCCGACCATCGCGGCGAAGCCGATGGTCATCGTCCAAAATGTCACGGGCGCGCCGCGGCGCAGGCCGCCCATGCGGGACATGGAGTTGCTGGACACCAGGTGGATCACGGCGCCCGCGCCCAGGAACAGCAGGGCCTTGAAGGCGGCGTGGCTGAGCAGGTGGAACAGGGCGGCGTCGGGCGCGGCCACGCTGATGCCGCCGAACATGTACGCCACCTGGCTGACGGTGGACCAGGCCAGGACGCGCTTCAGGTCGTCGGCGGCCAGGGCGGCGCAGGCGGCCAGCAGCATGGTGACGCCCGCGATGATCGCGGTGACCGTGGCCGCGGCGGGCGCGGCGGCGAACAGCGGTCCGAGTCGAAACAGGACGTAGGCGCCCGCGGCGACCATGGTGGCGGCGTGGATCAGCGCGGAGATCGGGGTGGGGCCCGCCATGGCGTCGGGAAGCCAGGTGTGGAGCGGGAACTGGGCGCTCTTGCCGACGGCGCCGGCCAGGATCAGCAGGCAGGACGCCAACACCACGCCGCTGTTCAATGTGGGCGCCCGGTGGAGGATCGCGGTGATGTTGAAGGTGTGGGCGTGCGCGCCCAAAAGCACGATGCCCAGCAGGAAGCCGACGTCGCCGACGCGCGTCACCAGGAACGCCTTGACCGCCGCGGCGGGCGCCTCGGGGAGCCTGCGGTCGTGGCCGATCAGCAGGTACGAACAGGCGCCCATCACCTCCCAGCCGACGAGCAGCGGTATCAGGTCGTCGGCGACCACCACCAGCAGCATCGCGGCGGTGAAGATGCCGATCTGCGCGGCGTAGGGGGCGTAACGCTCGTCGTCGCGCAGGTAGGCGATCGAGTAGAGCTGGACCAGGCAGGCCACCGTGGTCACGGCGATCGCCACCGCCGCGACCCTGGGGTCGATGTGGACGCTGAGTCCGACGCGGATGTCGCCGAAGTCGATCAGCGGATCGCGGCTGGCGCCGGA
>NZ_DASQPW010000190.1:0-18360 GCF_035643755.1 Stackebrandtia sp.
GGTGAGGGCCCCGGGTACCCGCGCGGGGCTGAACTGGCAGGCGTCGGTGCCCGAACCGCCAGCGGGGACGGCGACGGTCACGCCCGAGGCGACGGCGTTCGTCACGGCCTGGTCGACGGCGTCGCTGGCGGAACCGCCCCAGCCCAACAGGGCCACGGCGGGCTTGCCCGCCGCGTCCTGGGCGACCCAGTCGATGGCCTGCACCAGATCGGCGGTGGTGCCGCTGCCGTCGCAGTCCAGCGCCCGCACCGACACGACGGTCGCCTTCTTCGCCACCCCATAGGAAGCGCCCGCGGCGATGCTGGCCAGGGCGGTGCCGTCGCCGTTGCAGTCCGAGGCGTCGTCGTCGCCATCGACGAAGTCGGGGCCCGACACGGCGCGCCCCGCGAAATCGTTGTGGCTGAAGCGAACCCCAGTGTCGACGACGTAGATCGTGACGCCCTCGCCAGCGGAGTCGGGGTAGGTGAACTGGCCGTCCAGCGGCAGCCCCCGCTGGTCGATGCGGTCGAGCGCGAGGTTCGCGGGCGGTTCGGCGGCCGCGGCCGAGCGGGAGGAAAGGTCGACGGGGGTCGTGGCTGCCTGGGTGGTGGCCGCGGCGAGGGCGGTGGCCGCGAGGAGGGCGAGGGCGAGGCGGGGCATCGAGGGGCTCCTGTCCGAGGGGCGACGGAGGGTTATGTGACTGTATCGATGCCTAGGGGTTGTCCGCAATGGTCGGAAGCGTCAGGTGGACCTTGGTGCCCGCCTTGACTCGGCTCTCCAACCAGACTCGGCCGCCGTGCGCCCTGACGATCGAGTCGACTATTGATAGCCCGAGACCCGAGCCGCCCGTGGCGCGGGAGCGGGAGGGGTCGACGCGGTAGAGGCGGTCGAAGACCTTGTCGCGGTGTTCGGGCGCGATGCCGGGGCCGTCGTCGGCGACCGTCAGCCAGGCGAAGCCGTCCTCGCGGGACACCGACACCGAGATCCTGGTGCCCTCGGGGGTGTGCTGACGGATGTTGCCCAGCAGGTTGCCCACCACCTGGTGCAGGCGGGAGGCGTTGGCGCTCACCATGACGCCGTCGGTGATGTGGGTGGTGACGGGGCGGGTGGGGTCGACGATGCGGGCGTCCTCGGCGCAGTCGTTGGCCAGTATGGACAGATCGCAGGGCGCGCGGTCGTCGACGGTCTCCTGGTCGAGGCGGGCCAACAGCAGCAGGTCGTCCACGAGGCTGGCCATCCGCTTGTTCTCGGCGCGGATGCGGCTCATCGCGCGGTCCAGGTCGGGGCCCGGCGGGGCGCCGCCCGACTCGTACAGCTCGGTGTAGCCGCTCACCGTGGCCAGCGGGGTGCGCAGCTCGTGGGAGGCGTCGGCGATGAAGGCGCGCAGGCGATTGCGCTCGGCCTCGCGCTGCGACAGGGCACGTACCAGTTTGGACACCATGATGTTGAGCGCCTTGGCGAGGTGGCCGAGTTCCCCCTGGCCGCCGCGCACCGAGGCGCGGCGCTCCAGGTCGCCGTCGGCGATGGCGGTGGCCGCGGCGACCATGTCGTCGACGGGGCGCAGGCCGCGTCGGGTGATCCACCAGGCCGCCAGCGCCCCCAGCGAGGCGATGGCCAGCACCGTCAGCACCATCGTGTTGATGAGGCGGTTGCGGACGGTCACCACCTCGTTGAGCGGTGCGGCCACCGCGAACAGGTATTCCGCCGAGCCCGCGGGCGTCAGGGCCTTGACGCGGTGCACCAGCATCCGATAGTCGAAGGTGCCGTCGGCGGAGGGGACGGTCTGGATGCTCTTGTGGGGCACCAAGCGTTTCGGCCAGGCGGGGGCGCTGAGCAGGTCGCCGGAGTAACCCGCGGAGACCTCCTTGACCACGTCCCCCGCCAGCGTGGTCGTCCGCGTCGCGAAGGCCTGGTACAGGATGTCCTGGCGGGTGGAGCGGATGCCCTCCCCCGACTTCTCCGTGATGATGCCCGCCTCGGAGGACTGACTGTCGAGGTTCGGCCCCGCGAGGCTGCGGCGGAGCTGGTCGTCGACGCGGTCGATCATGTCGGCGGTGACCGTGCTGATGGCTATGGCGCCGATGCCCACCGTGGCCAGGCACAGCAGACCCGCGGTGGCGAGGACCAGGCGGGACTTCAGGGTCACGAATCCTGCCCCCTCGGGGTGCGCAGCACGTACCCCACCCCGCGCACCGTGTGGATCAGGCGGGGGCCGTGGGTCTCCAGCTTGCGCCGCAGGTACGAGATGTACGTCTCCACAAGGGACGTGTCGGTGTCGAAGGCGATGCCCCACACCTGTTGCAGCAGCTCGGTGCGGGACGACACCCTGTCGACGCCCGCGATCAGGTGGCGCAGCAGCCGGAACTCGGTGGGGGACAGGTCGATCTCCTCGCCGCCCCGCCACACCTGGTGCGACCGTCCATCCAGGACGAGATTGTCGACGGCGAGGCGGTCGGCGGCGGCGTCGCGGACGTCGGCGGTGCGGCGCAGCACCGCGTCGATGCGCAGCCGCAGCTCCTCCAGGCGAAACGGCTTGGTGACGTAGTCGTCGCCTCCCGCCAGGAAGCCGTCGCGGACGTCGGCGGGGTTGTCGCGGGCGGTCAGGAAGATCACGCCCGTGCGGTCGAAGGCGGCGCGCATCCGCGTGGCGACGGCGAAGCCGCTCAGGTCGGGGAGGTTGACGTCGAGGACCACCAGGTCGGGGTGGAGCGCGTCGATGGCCTCGATCGCGGCGGTGCCCGAGCGGGCCAGGTGGACGTCGTAACCCGTGAAGGTCAAGGCGTCCAGCAACATTCCCGACAGCAGCTCCTCGTCCTCCACCACGAGCAGGCGGGCGGGGCCGCCCTCGCGGCGGGGGTGGACGGAGGGGTCCGCGGGCGATGTCATGACATCCATGGTGGGAGCCTCCCGCACGGAGTTGAGGGGTGCCTGTGCGCTCCATGGGAGTTGGGTGGGAATCGGCCGTGCGGTCTTCCGCGCGGCGGTTCGGAGGTGCTTGTCTGGGGATTCACCAGCGCTGGTGGACCATCCATCCAATCACGACCAATCCAGGGATTTGCATGAGTGTTGCATTTCGGGGCCTGAGAAACGTGCTCCGCAACAAGATCAGGACATCCGCTGTCGTGCTCGTCCTGGCGGTGGCCATCGGCCTGGCGCTGTCGCTGCTGGTGGCCAACCTGGCCGTCAGCGACAAGCTCGACACGCTGCGCGCCGACCTGGACACCAGGATCACCGCGCACCCGGGCGTCGCCATGGGCGGCAACGACGGCAACAAGGGCGGGGGCCCGAACAACAAGAGCGATCAAAAGAGCGCCCAGGCCGCCAACCTCACCGCCGACCAGCTGGCCAAGGTGAAGAAGCTGGACCACGTGGCCTCCGCCGACGCGTTCGTGTCGGGCAGTCTGACGCCGAAGGACGCCAAGGACGACTCGGACGGCAAGGCGGGCGGGCCGCACCTGGAACTTCGGGGAGACGCCAACGGCGCCAACGGTTCCACCGATCTGAAATCAGACCTGACCGCCCAGGACTTCGGCGCGCCCGCCAAGGCGACGGGCTCGTTCCCCATCAACGTCACGGGCGTGGAGGGCGACCGCGACAGTTTCGGCAACAAGTACGACATCACCTCGGGACGGATGCTCAAGGCCTCCGACGACCGGGGAGCGGTGCTCAGCGAGCAGATGGCCAAGCACAACCACCTCAAGGTGGGCGACACGTTCTCCGCGTACGGCAAGACCTTCACCGTCGTCGGCATCGCCAAGACCGCGTCCAAATTCGACAACGTGAGTGTCGTGATGCGCGCCGAGACCATCCAGGACCTCGGCGACGTCGACGGCTACACCTCGATCTCGGCGACCGCCGACGACCCGAAGAACGTCGACGCCGTCGTCGACGACATGCAGGACCTGCTGGGCAAGGCCGTCCAGGTGGAGTCCGGCTCGGGAGCGGCGCTGGACGCGGTCAACGACCTGGAGACCGTCTCCGAGATGTCGTGGATCGGGTTCCTCGTGGCGCTGGGCTGCGCGGCCGTGGTGGTGTTCTTCACCCTGACCATGACGGTGCGGGAGCGCCGCAAGGAGGTCGGCGTGCTCAAGGCCATCGGCGGCACCAACCGCGGCGTCATCACCCAGTTCGTCGCCGAGTCGGTGACGCTCGTGGTGGGTGCCGCGGTGCTGGGGCTGGGAGTGGCCACGCTGGCGGCCAGCGCGCTGACGAATGTGTTGGTGCACAGCAATGTCGGCGACGGCGGCTCCAACGGCAAGGGGGGAGCCGCGGGCCCCGTCCTGGCCAGGATGGGCCCCGACGGTCCACATCGGGTGAAGACCGCCGCCGACCTGGTCGGCAACGTCGCCGCCAGCCTCGGCCCGCAGACCCTGCTGTGGGGTGCCGCGGTGGTGCTGGCCATCGCGATCGCGGGCAGCGCCATTCCCGCGTGGCTGATCGCCCGCGTCCGTCCCGCCGAAGTACTGCGAGGAGAGTAGACATGTTGCGAGTCAACGACGTCAGCAAGCATTTCCGTTCGGCGGGCGGCAAGGTGGCCGCGGTCGACGGCGTGAGTTTCGAGATACCCGACGGCGCGTTCGCGTCCATTGTGGGCTCAAGTGGCAGCGGCAAGTCCACCCTCCTGACGCTGCTGGGGGCGCTGGACGCTCCCACCTCGGGCACCGTCGAGGTCGGCGGCACCGACATCACCCGCCTGTCCAGGCACAAGCAGGTGATCTATCGCCGCAGCCGCATCGGCTTCGTGTTCCAGCAGTACCACCTGGTGCCGAATCTGACGGCGCTGGAGAACGTGATGCTGCCGCTGGAGTTCGCCCGCGTGTGGCCCCGCGAACGCAGACGCCGCGCCACCGAACTGCTGGACACCGTGGGCCTCAACGGTTCGAAGCTCAAGCGGCGCCCGGGGAAGCTTTCGGGCGGCGAACAGCAGCGGGTGTCGATCGCGCGGGCCCTGGCCAACACCCCCGACCTGATCCTGGCCGACGAGCCCACGGGCAATCTCGACTCCCGCAACGGAAAGCGCATCGTCAACCTGCTGGCCGACCTCACCCACTCGATCGGCACCACGGTCGTGGTCGTCACCCACGACCGCTCGGTCGCCAAGCGCGCCGACCTCAAGCTGGCCATGAGGGACGGCAAGATCATCCACAACGGCACGAAGACGCAGCTGACGACGAGCGTCGACATCGACGACGAGTCCGACGAGGAACTCGACGACGACCTCGACGAGGAGCTCGCCGCCGACGCATAGACCTCACTCATCTCACCCTGTGGCCCCGCGCGCCGCGTCCTTCGCGCGCGGGGCCACCCTCCCGTGCGGTGACGTGACCGACCCCGCGCCGCGTCGCCGCCCCCACCCGCGGTCCGACGCGAGGACGTAGGCTCGCAGTCGTGTCGACTGAGATCGCCGAAATCCTGCAGCGAGGCGCCGACGGCGGGCGCATCAGCACCGAAGAAGCGCTGCTGCTTTACACCGACGCCCCGTTCCACGCGCTCGGCGAGGCCGCCGACGCGGTGCGGCGCCGCCGCTACCCCGACGGCATCGTCACCTACCTGATCGACCGCAACATCAACTACACCAACGTGTGCGTCACGGCCTGCAAGTTCTGCGCGTTCTATCGCGCGCCGAAGCACGCCGAGGGCTGGAGCCACGACAACGCCGAGATCCTGCGGCGCTGCGCCGAGGCCGTCGACCTCGGCGCCACCCAGGTGATGCTCCAGGGCGGGCACCACCCCGAGTTCGGCGTGGAGTACTACGAGGAGCTGTTCGGCACGGTGAAGCGGGAGTTCCCGCAGCTGGCGATCCACTCGATCGGGCCCTCGGAGATCGGGCACATGGCCAAGGTGTCCAACGTATCCATACAGGACGCGATCACGCGGATCAAGGCCGCGGGTCTCGACTCGATCGCGGGGGCGGGCGCCGAGATGCTCCCCGAGCGGCCCCGCAAGGCCCTGGCCCCGCTGAAGGAGTCGGGCGAGCGCTGGTGCGAGATCATGGAGACCGCCCACGGCCTCGGCCTGGAATCCACCGCCACCATGATGATGGGCACGGGCGAGACCAACGCCGAGCGCATCGAGCACCTGCGGATGATCCGCGACGTCCACGACCGCACCAAGGGCTTCCGCGCCTTCATCCCCTGGACCTACCAGCCCGAGAACAACCACCTCAAGGGCCGCACCCAGGCCACGGTCAACGAGTACCTGCGCCTGCTGGCGGTGGCCCGCCTGTACTTCAACGAGATCGCCCACCTTCAGTCCTCCTGGCTCACCACGGGCAAGGCCGCGGGCCAGGTGTCGCTGCACATGGGCGTCGACGACCTCGGCTCGATCATGCTGGAGGAGAACGTGATCTCCTCGGCGGGCGCGCGCCACCGCTCCAACCTGCACGACCTGATCGACCTGATCCGCACGGCGGGAAGGATTCCCGCGCAGCGCAACACCCTCTACGAGCACCTGTCGGTCCACTGGACCCCCGACGACGACCCCACCGACGCGCGGGTCCGCTCCCACGTGTCGTCCATCGCGCTGCCGCTGGCGGAGGCGCGTTAATTCGACGGCGCCTTGCGCATTCTACTAGATAACTAGTAGAATGCTGGTATGGCCATTGTGAGACCGTCATCGGGCGAAACCGTCACGGTAACCGAGCTGAATCAGCAGACCTCGGCACTGATTCGACGGATCAAGGATGGCGAAGTCCTGTCCATCACCGAACGCGGTCATATCGTGGCGTTCCTAACACCCCCGCCGCCCTCCGTGACTGGTAACCCTCAAATCGACCGGCTTATCGCCGAGGGTCGTCTGGTTCCGCAAGCGGTGCCCGGCACGGTCCTCGATTTGTTGCCGATGCCAATGGACAACGACCAGGGCTTTTCACTGGCAGACGCCGTCATCGATGAACGGAATCGGGATTAGATGGGCCTGATCTATCTCGACACGTCGGCGGCGGCAAAGCTTGTCCACACCGAAAGCGAATCGGCTGCTCTGGGAACGTATCTCGTCGAGCGCATTCAAAGTGTGCTGGCCTCGTCCACATTGCTGTATCCGGAACTCGTCAGGGCGGTCAGCCGCCATCGACCGCAGTTGCGCCCACGCGCGGTGGCTCTCATGCAGCGCATCATGACCGTTCCGATGGACTGGGACATCGTGACGAGTTCGGCCACCATCGGCACGCCAATGTTGCGCACATTGGACGCATTGCACCTGGCGACGGCCACAAGCATCAAGGACGAATTGGACGCGTTTGTGAGTTATGACAAGCGCTTGTGCGATGCGGCGCTCGAAGTCGGTATGACGGTAGATTCGCCCGCCTGACGGGACCCCGACGACGACCCGACCGACGCGCGGTTGCGTTCGGACATGTCGTCCATCGCGCTGCCGCAGGTGGAGACGCGCCAGACGACTGTGCGGGAATCACTCGGTTACGAACCGTGACCCTCTGATGAACGGTGGACCAGGTCTGGTCTCGTATGCTGCGAGTGTGACGTACGTGGTGAACATTCACGAGGCGAAGACTCAGTTGTCGCGTCTGATTGAGCGCGTCTCCACAGGGGAGCACATTGTCATTTCCGAGGCTGGCATGCCTGTCGCGGACCTGGTGCCACATGCGGAGTCTCCAGTGACGTTCGGGGGCCTCAAGGGACAACTGTCCTATAATGACAGTGCGTTCGATGTAGACCCCGATATTCAGCGAATGTTCTATGGGGACGACGGTGCTACTGCTTGACAGCCAGGTCGTACTCTGGCTGACGCAGTCCGCGGCTTGGCGCGAGGGCCCGTGAAGCTTGGCCTCGTGCTCAAAGCGTCCCTCGACACGCCTCTCGGCGGGTGCGCTGACACGTTCAAAGACGGGCTGCTGACACATTGACGCCACCGCGCGACCGGGCGGCGGGTTGGCGCGTCCAAGTCACATGTGGAAGTGGGGCGCGAAGCCGCTGCTGGTCGCCGCCGTGGTGTTGGCCGTGGTGGCGGGACTGGCGGCGTGGTGGTGGACCCGTCCGCCGTTGCGGGTGAGCCCGCAGGAGCTGGGGATGAGCCTGAGCGTGCCCGCCGTGGCCGCCGAGACCGACGATTCGGTGACCCTGGACGACACCGCGCGGCGCGGCGTCACCGTCGATCCCGTGATCACCAACCACACGGGCTGGGCGCTGCCCGACGCGACCGTCACGCTGTCGATGTCGTCGGCGAGCTGGAAGTGGGCGGGCTTCGACTACAACGTCGACGCCTGCGCCGTCGACCGCCCCGAGCAGGAGTCGTCGCGCAAGGCCTGCCAGGCCGATTATCGGCGCCAGCTCCAGGTGGCGCGGGACGGCAGGAGCGCCACCATCGCCAAGGTGCTGGCCTCGGGGCGCCACCGCTTCGGCAGCGGGCTGTACCTGGTGGCCAAGGATCCCGCGTCCTCGCCGAAGGCGCTCGCCAACGTCGCCAACCACCAACGCGAATCCACCGTGGAGATTCGCGCGACCCTGACCGTCGGCGGGGCGACCGTCACCACCCAGGCGAGGGTGCCCGTGCTGCCCAACCGCCTGGCGCGCACCATATCCACCGACCTGCCCGCGACGGTGACGACCGACGGCGACGGGCCGCTGGACACCGACTTCTCCGTGGTGCTCGGCGACGACTTCGGCGGCCGCGCCGACAGGGCCGTCGTGAAACTCACGGGCGACGGCCTCGCCCCCGCCGCGGGCCAGGACTGCCGCCACCGGGCCCGCGGCGCGGCCGGACTGACCTGCACCATCACCGTGCGCCGCGGGTGGCCCGTCATGCTGCGCTTCCACGCGCACGCCGACGGCGACCCGTCCCGGCTCAAGGCCCGCGGATTCGGCGCCAGCGTGTGGGTCTACGCCTACTCCCACGGTCGGCCGCTGCGCGACGGCCCCAACGCCGAGGCCGAGCTGCGCGCCAGGGTGAAGGTCACCCGTTGAGCCGGGCGCGGACGCCGCGCCGCGATGCTGTGCGAGGCTGAACAGGTGACCCGAGCTTCACTTGACAAGGACCCCAGCGAGGTCGCGGCGATGTTCGACGGCGTCGCCGCC
Source organism: Stackebrandtia sp. (assembly GCF_035643755.1). Classification (NCBI taxonomy): domain Bacteria; kingdom Bacillati; phylum Actinomycetota; class Actinomycetes; order Glycomycetales; family Glycomycetaceae; genus Stackebrandtia; species Stackebrandtia sp. The sequence goes on from NZ_DASQPW010000190.1 coordinate 9,009, forward strand.
GGCTACGACCGCATGAACACCGTGATGTCGCTGGGCATGGACCGCCACTGGCGCTCCGAGGTCCGCAAGGCACTGGGCCTGAAGGTGGGGGAGCGGTGCCTGGATCTCGGCGCGGGGTCGGGCGTGTCTACTCAGGAGCTTTCTCGGTCGGGGGCGTGGGTGGTGGGCGCCGACATCTCGCTGGGGATGCTGTCGGTGGGCCGCGGCCGCGGCGTGCCGCTGGTGGGGGCCGACGCGTTGTCGCTGCCGTTCGCCGACGAGTCGTTCGAGGCGGCGACGATCTCGTTCGCGATCCGCAACGTCCCCGACGTGGATCGGGTGCTGCGCGAGATGCTGCGGGTGTTGAGGCCCGCGGGCCGACTGGTGGTGTGCGAGTTCTCCACCCCCACCTGGCATCCTTTTAGGACTGTCTACATGGAGTACGTGATGCGTGGCTTCCCGCTGCTGGCCCAGCGGCTGTCGTCCAACCCCGAGGCGTACGTGTACCTCGCCGAGTCGGTGCGAGCGTGGCCCGCCCAGCCCGACTTCGCCGCCCAGATCCAGCGGGCGGGGTTCGAGGCCGTGGCCTGGCGCAACTTCGTCGGCGGCGCCGTGGCGCTGCACCGCGGCACGAAACCGTCGCTATAGGACGAGGTTTCGCGCCACCGTCCACGCCACCGCGACCGCCAGCACCGCCGCGACGCCGATTCTCGGCACCCGCAGCCGCCAGCGGCGTCCCCGAAACCCCTCCCAGGTCCAGCGGCCGTAGGCGGCCAGCAGCGCGGGCGCCGCCAACAGCAGCACCGCGTTGTCCCGCCAGGCGGCCGAAAGGTTGCCGTGCAACAGGTCGAAGGCCATCCGGGTCCCGCCGCACGCGGGACAGTCCAGCCCCGTGGCCAGGTGGAACACGCACGGCACCATCACCTGCGAGGCGTCGTGCGGGTTGTGTCCCCACAGGTAGGCCAGCCCCGCCACGCCCAGCGCCGCCACGGCCGCGGGCGCCGCCGCGGGATGCCGCCGCGAAGGGGCGGGGAGGGGAACGGCGCCGGTCATTGCTGCCTCAGGATCCGGCCCTCGGCGTCGGTGACGTCGTTGCTGGTGAGGATCATGATCCCGTCGATCAGCGCCCAGATTCCGCAGCCGCCGCAGGTGAACAGCTGGGCCAGCGCCATACCCGTGTGCCCCGTGTAGAAGCGTCCGACCCCGAAGTGCCCCAGGAAGAGTTGCAGCAGGCCCGCCACCAGCTTCGTCTTGTCGGACAGCGGCCGCCCGTACTGGTCGACGGTCGGGTACGCGGGCTGTTGGTAATGCGGCGGTTGTTGCTGGCCGTACGGGTCTTGCGGGTAGGTCATCGGTGGCTCGATCCTGCGATGTGGATGGTGAGGGGGTCAGGGTAGTTCACCGTGCGTGGTCCCGCTCCCGCTCCATCGCAAGTTAGGTTGCCCTAATCGCCCATGGGCGAAGGGACAAGTCCTAGACTGCACAACGGACAACCCTTGTGAATGCATTCACAAGCCTCAAATTCGGCAGCTACCAGCCCAAACGTAGCCAAAATCCCATAAAAATCCGTCATCGCGAGGACCACGTGCCCAGCAGTCTCCAACAGTCCGCCGACGCCGACGTCATCGTCGTTGGCGCGGGTCCTGGTGGCTCGGCGACCGCCTACCACCTGGCCAGCCACGGCCTGTCCGTCCTGTTGCTGGAAAAGACCGAATTCCCGCGCGAGAAGGTGTGCGGGGACGGCCTGACGCCGAAGTCGGTGCAGCAGCTGATCCGGATGGGAATCGACACCAGCCCCGAGGCGGGTTGGTTGCGCAACAAGGGTCTTCGGGTGGTGGCCGGGGACGTCAAGCTCGAGCTCGACTGGCCCACTTTGGACAGTTACCCGAACTACGGTCTCACCCGCACCCGCCTGGACTTCGACGACGTGCTGGCCCAGCGCGCCGTCTCCGCCGGTGCCATCCTGCGCACCAACACCACCGTCACCGAGCCGATCCTCGACCGCGCCGGGCGCGTGAGCGGCGTCAAGGCCACCGTGGGCGGCGACAACGAGCCCGTGGAGTACCGGGCGCCGCTGGTCGTGGCCTGCGACGGGGTGTCCTCCCGCCTCGCCCTGGCCCTGGGAATCACCAAGCGCGACGACCGTCCACTGGGGGTCGCGGTCCGCCGCTATTACTACTGTGCCGAGAAACACGACGACCAGTACCTGGAATCGTGGCTGCAGCTGGCCAGCGCGTCCAACCCCAACATCCTGCTGCCGGGCTACGGCTGGATCTTCGGCCTGGGCGACGGACGGGTCAACGTCGGCCTCGGCGTCCTGAACTCCTCGGCCGCCTTCGGCAAGACCAACTACCGCAACCTGCTGGTCGACTGGCTGGGCGCCACCCCCGAGGAATGGGGAATGCGCGACGAGTCCAATGCGGACGGACCGATCCGCGGCGCGGCGCTTCCCATGGGCTTCAACCGGGTCCCGCACTACAGCCGCGGGATGATGCTCGTCGGCGACTCCGGCGGCATGGTCAATCCCTTCAACGGCGAGGGGATCGCCTACGCCATGGAGTCCGGCGAGATGGCCGCCCGCTACGCCTTCGACGCCCTGAGCAGCCCCGCCGGTCCCCGGCGCGAGGCGATCCTGCGCGGATACCCGGCCGCGCTGTCGCAGCGATTCGGCGGGTACTACCGTCTGGGCGATGTGTTCGTCAAGTTGATCGGCAATCCCACGGTGATGAAGCTGTGCACCCAACACGGCCTGAAGCATCCGACCCTGATGCGCTTCGTCCTGAAGCTGTTGGCGGGGTTGACCGACCCGCGCGGCGGGGACGTCTCCGACAAGGTAATCAACGGACTGTCGAAGGTGGCGCCTGCAGTATGAACCCCCACCCACCACTTAAGGTGATCACCATGTGCGCGAGAAGTAGGCGATAAGGGATGGAACTGTACACACCGATCGTGGTGTTGTTCGCGATCGCGACGGCCTTCGCGGTGTTCTCCGTGGCGCTCGCCGCGCCGATGGCCGGGCCGAAGCGCAAGAACAAGGCCAAGTCCGAGGCCTACGAGTGCGGCATCGAGCCCACCCCGAAGGCGCCCGGTGGCGGCAAGTTCCCGATCAAGTTCTACCTCACGGCGATGATCTTCATCGTCTTCGACATCGAGATCATCTTCCTGTACCCGTGGGCGGTGGCCTTCGACTCGCTGGGGATGTTCGGCTTCGTCGAGATGGTGTTGTTCATCGTCACCGTATTCATCGCCTACGCCTACGTGTGGCGGCGCGGCGGATTGGACTGGGACTAATGGGTATCGAGGAGAAACTCCCCAACGGCATTCTGCTGACCACAGTGGAGAAACTGGTCAACTGGACCCGCAAGGCGTCCTTCTGGCCCGCCACCTTCGGTCTGGCCTGCTGCGCCATCGAGATGATGGCCACCGGCGCGGCGCGCTACGACACCGCGCGCTTCGGCATGGAGGTGTTCCGCGCCTCCCCGCGCCAGGCCGACCTGATGATCGTGGCCGGACGGGTGAGCCAGAAGATGGCGCCCGTGCTGCGCCAGGTCTACGACCAGATGTCGGAGCCCAAGTGGGTGCTGTCGATGGGCGTGTGCGCCTCGTCCGGCGGCATGTTCAACAACTACGCGATCGTGCAGGGCGTCGACCACGTCGTGCCCGTCGACATCTACCTGCCCGGCTGCCCCCCGCGCCCCGAGATGCTGCTGGACGCGATCCTGAAGCTGCACGACAAGATCATGCACGAGCCGCTGGGCGAGAAGCGCCGCGAGCAGCTGGAGAAGCTCGACCCGCCGCTGGTCAAGCCCGGATCGATGCCGTCCAGCTACTTCTACAACAAGAAGAAGGCCGCGCAGTGGCGCGAGGCCGCCAAGACCGGAACGACCGAACAGCTGCGCATCAAGAACTGGATGGGCGAGCGCGGGGTGAAGGTGGACTGATGAGTGACACTGAGGACAAGGGACTGTTCGGCGTCAGCGGCACCGGCGACACCTCCGGCTTCGGCGGGCTGGTGCGCGCCGACCCGCTGGCGACCGTGGTGTCCACACCGGAGCCCTACGGCGAGTACTTCGACGAGGTCGTCGCCACCCTGAAGAACGCCGCCGGCGACGAGGTGGTGCGCGCCGTCGTCGTCGACCGCGGCGAGCTGACCATTCACGTCGCGCCCGACCGGGTCAAAGAGGTCTGCAGGCTGATGCGCGACGACGAGGCGCTGCGCTTCGAGCTGTGCAACAGCGTGTCCGGTGTGGACTATCTGGAGCGTGTCGACCGCCTCCACGTCGTGTACCACCTGACGTCCATGACCTACCGGCGCCGCGTGCGGCTGGAAACCGGTGTGAGCGTGGACAACCCGCACCTGCCCAGCGTCACGGAGGTGTACCCCACCGCCGACTGGCAGGAACGCGAAACCTACGACATGTTCGGGATCGTCTTCGACGGCCACCCCAACCTGACCCGCATCCTCATGCCGGATGACTGGGAGGGGTACCCGCAGCGCAAGGACTACCCCCTGGGCGGAATCCCGGTGGAGTACAAGAACGACGCCGAGATCGCGCCTCCCGATGAACGGAGGGCCTACAAATGACGGACACCAACGAGAAGACCGACACCACCGACGCCTACGCGGAATCCCGCGACACCACCGAGGGCAAGGTCTTCACCGTCACCGGCGGCGACTGGGACACCGTGGTCGGCGGGCACGACCCGATCAACGACGAGAAGCTCGTGGTCAACCTCGGCCCGCAACACCCCTCCACCCACGGCGTGCTGCGCATGGTCGTGGAGATGGAGGGCGAGACCGTCCGGGAACTGCGCCCCGTCGTGGGCTACCTGCACACCGGCATCGAGAAGAACACCGAGTTCCGCACCTGGACCCAGGGCTCGACCTTCGTCACCCGCGCCGACTACCTGGCGCCGATCTTCAACGAGACCGCCTACTGCCTGGCGGTCGAGAAGCTGTTGGGCGTCGAGGTTCCCGAGCGCGCCAACACGATCCGCGTGATCATGATGGAGCTCAACCGGATCGCCTCCCACCTGGTGTGGCTGGCCACCACCGGCATGGAGCTCGGCGCGCTGTCCATGATGATCTACGGATTCCGCGAGCGCGAACACATCCTCGACATCTTCGAGGCCGCCAGCGGGCTGCGGATGAACATGGCGTACGTCCGCCCCGGCGGCGTCTCCCAGGACCTCGGCGACGACGCCATCGAACAGATCAACGACTTCCTGTCCTACATGCCCGCCCGCGTCAAGGAATACGAGCGGCTGCTGTCGGACAACGCGATCTGGCAGGAACGCACCCAGGGCATCGGCTACCTGGACGTGTCGGGCTGCATGGCGCTGGGCGTCACCGGCCCGGTGCTGCGCTCGGCCGGCCTCGGCTGGGACCTGCGCAAGACCATGCCGTACTGCGGTTACGAGACCTACGACTTCGACGTCGCCACCCACACCGGCGGCGACGTGTGGGGCCGCTACATGGTGCGCCTGGAGGAGATCCGCCAGAGCCTGCGCATCGTCACCCAGGCCATGGGGCGGCTCGAACCCGGACCCACCATGGTGGAGGACAAGAAGATCGCCTGGCCCGCCCAGCTTTCGGTGGGCGGCGACGGCCTCGGCAACTCGCTGGCCCACGTCCGCCACATCATGGGCCAGTCCATGGAATCGCTCATCCACCACTTCAAGCTCGTGACCGAGGGCTTCAGGGTCCCGGCCGGTCAGGTGTACGTGCCCATCGAGGCGCCGCGCGGCGAGCTCGGCGTCCACCTGGTGTCCGACGGCGGAACCCGTCCCTATCGGATGCACATGCGCGAACCCAGTTTCATCAACCTCCAGGCGATCCCGGCGCTGTCCGAAGGCGGACTCCTCGCCGACGTCATCGCCGGAGGCGCATCGCTCGACCCGGTTATGGGAGGCTGCGACCGGTAATGTCCTATTCGGAGGAAGTGCGCGAGCAGGCGCGCGAGATCATCGCCCGATACCCCGAAGGCAGGCAGCGCTCGGCGCTGCTTCCCATGCTGCACCTGGTGCAGAGCGTCGACGGCTACGTCACGCCCGAGGGCATCGCCTTTTGCGCCGAGACCATCGGCATCACCAAGGCCCAGGTGGCCGCGGTGTCCACGTTCTACACCATGTACAAGCGCGAGGCGACCGGCGACTTCCTGGTCAGCGTGTGCACCAACACCCTGTGCGACGTCATGGGCGGACAGCGGGCCTTCGACGCGCTCAGCGAGTACCTCGAGGTCGGCGACAACGAGACCACCCCCGACGGCAAGATCACCCTCGAACACGCCGAATGCCTGGCCGCGTGCGACTACGCGCCGGTGATGACGGTGAACTACGAGTTCTACGACAAGACCGACCCCGACGCCGCGGTCGCGCTGGCCAAGTCGCTGCAAAACGACGAACGCCCCCGCCCCACCCGGGGCGCCCGGTTGTGCACCCTCAAGGAGCTCTCCAAGCAGCTGGCCGGCTGGGACGAGGACCGTCCCGGAGCCGTGGGCGACACCGCCTCCGGCGACGCCAGCCTCGCCGGGGCCCGCCTGGCCGCCGAGGCCGGCGTCACCGCCGGAACTCCCGACCCGGAAACTCCGCTCATCAAGAAGGAGGACGCCTCGTGAGCCGTCCCTCGCCCGAGGTGCTGGCGAAGCTGACTCCGGTGCTCACCAAGCGCTGGCTGACGCCCGACGCCTGGGACATCGATGTCTACGAACAGCTCGACGGTTACGCCGCGCTGCGCAAGGCGCTGAAGTACACCCCCGACGAGGTCATCTCCTTCATGAAGGAGTCCGGCCACCGGGGACGCGGCGGCGCGGGCTTCCCCACGGGTGTCAAGTGGAGCTTCGTCCCCAAGGAGGACGGCAAGCCCCACTACCTGGTGGTCAACGCCGACGAGGGCGAGCCGGGCACCTGCAAGGACCTGCCCCTCATGATGAACGACCCCCACTCCCTCATCGAGGGCATGATCATCGCCTGCTGGGCCCTGCACAGCCAAAAGGCGTTCATCTACATCCGCGGCGAGGCCGTGCACGCCGCCCGCCGGCTGCGCAACGCCGTGGCGCAGGCCAAGCAGCGCGGCTACCTCGGCAAGAACATCCTCAACTCCGGCATGGACCTCGACATCGTCGTCCACAGTGGCGCCGGTGCCTACATCTGCGGCGAGGAGACGGCGCTTTTGGACTCCCTGGAGGGATTCCGGGGCCAGCCGCGGCTGCGCCCGCCGTTCCCCGCCGCCGCCGGCCTGTACGCCCAGCCCACCAACATCAACAACGTCGGCACCATCGCCTCGGTCCCGCACATCGTCCTGGGCGGCGCCGACTGGTGGAAGTCGCTGGGCAGCGAAAACGCCGCCGGCACCATGATCTACTCGCTGTCGGGCCGGGTGAAGAACCCCGGCCAGTACGAGTGCGGCATGGGCATCACGCTGCGGGAGTTGCTGGAACTGGCCGGCGGCATGGAAGACGGCCACGACCTGAAGTTCTTCACCCCGGGCGGCTCGTCCACCCCGGTGCTGACCGCCGACCACCAGGACGTCCCGCTGGACTTCGACAACGTCGCCAAGGCCGGTTCCATCCTGGGCACCACGGCGCTGATGATCTACTCCGACGCCGACTCGCCGGTCTACTGCGCCTACCGCTGGGTGAAGTTCTACGCCCACGAATCCTGCGGCAAGTGCACCCCCTGCCGCGAGGGCAACTACTGGCTGACCCGCCTGTACAAGCGCATCCTGTCGGGCCAGGGCACCTACGAGGACCTGGACACGCTGCTGGACGCCAGCGAGAACATCAACGGCCGGGCGTTTTGCGCCCTGGGCGACGGCGCCGCCGCGTGCGTCACCTCGTCCATCCAGCACTTCAAACAGGACTACATCGATCTCATCGAGGGCCACCGCCGGCCCTTGCTGGACGCCACGGACCTGGTGGGAGCACATTAGACATGTCTGAAACCGTCACGCTCACCATCGACGGACTCGAGGTGACCGTCCCCAAGGGAACGCTCGTCATCCGGGCCGCCGAGCAGCTCGGCATCGAGATTCCGCGCTTTTGCGACCACCCCCTGCTGGACCCGGTCGGCGCCTGCCGACAGTGCCTCGTGGACGTCGAGGGCCAGCGCAAGCCGCTGGCGTCGTGCACCGCCTCGTGCACCGACGGCATGGTCGTCAAGACGCAGCGCACCTCCCCGGTGGCCGCCAAGGCCCAAAAGGGGAACATGGAGTTCCTGCTGCTCAACCACCCCCTGGACTGCCCGATCTGCGACAAGGGCGGCGAATGCCCGTTGCAGAACCAGGCGATGAGCTCCGGCCGGCCCGAATCGCGTTTCACCGACGGCAAGCGCCAGTTCACCAAGGCGCTGCCGATCTCCGCGCAGGTTCTGCTGGACCGGGAACGCTGCATCCAGTGCGCCCGCTGCACCCGCTTCTCCAGCCAGGTCGCCGGCGACCCGTTCATCGACCTGATGGAACGGTCGTCGTCCGAGCAGATCGGCATCTTCGGCGGCCCCGAGGGGCCCGGAACCGAGGGAGCCGAGGCCGAGGAGTTCTCGTCCTACTTCTCCGGCAACACCATCCAGATCTGCCCCGTGGGCGCGCTGACCGGCACCCAGTACCGGTTCCAGGCCCGCCCCTTCGACCTGATCTCCAGCCCCAGCGTGTGCGAGCACTGCTCCGCGGGCTGTTCCCAGCGCACCGACCACCGCCGCGGCAAGGTGCTGCGCCGCCTCGCCGGCGACGACACCGACGTCAACGCCGAATGGAACTGCGACAAGGGACGCTGGGCCTTCGACTACGTCAACACCGACAACCGGATCCTCACCCCGCTGGTGCGCGGCGGCGACGGCGAACTCCACGAGGCGTCCTGGCCGGACGCGCTGCGGGCCGCCGCGGCCGGGCTGATCAAGGCCAAGGCCGAGGGCGGCGTCGGAGTACTCACCGGCGGACGACTCACCATTGAGGACGCCTACGCGTACTCGAAGTTCGCGCGCCTCGCCCTGGACACCAACGACGTCGACTTCAGGGCCCGGGCCCACTCCGAGGAGGAGGCGAAGTTCCTGGCCCACGCCGTGGCCGGGATCCACCCCGCCTCCGGCGCCGTCACCTACGCCGACGTGGACACCGCGCCGGCCGTGCTGATCGCCGGCCTCGAGACCGAAGAGGAATGCCCCATCCTGTTCCTGCGGCTGCGCAAGGCCAACCGGGACAACGGACTGCGGCCCCACGTGGTGGCGCCGTTCGCCACCAACGGCACCGACAAGTTCGGCGGCCAGCTCATCCCGACCGTCCCCGGCGGGGAGGCCAGCCTGCTGTCCGGCTTCGCCGACGGCGGCGACATGGCCGAACTGCTGCGCGCCACCGGCAGCCTGATCCTCGTCGGCGAGCGAC
>NZ_DASQPW010000191.1:0-29442 GCF_035643755.1 Stackebrandtia sp.
CGCTTGCCCGCGGCGGTGGCCGCGCGGGCCAGGATCGCCTGCACCCACGCCTTTTCCGTGCTGGGCTCGGCCTCGGCGACCAGCTCCCACGCCTCCAGGGCGGTGTCGTAGGCGCGCTGTTCGGTGTTCTCCAGGGTGAGCAGGTATCGGGCGTAGGCGCGACGCACCTCGACGGCGCGGCGGGTGTCGCCGTGGCTGTCGATCATCCGGATCGCCGAGCGGCTGTGGGCGATGGCGCGGTCGGGCTCGCCCGAGGCGGCGGCGGCCGCGGCGGCCCAGACGGTCAGCTCGAGCTCGTCGGTGCCCGCGAGGTGCTCGGGGTCGTTGACGCTGTGCCACAGCTGCAGCGCTCGTTCCACATGCGACAGTGTTTCGGCGGGGGCGGACACCTCGTCGGCCTCCTTGGCGGCCCGCACCGACGCGGCCAGGGCGCCGGGCGAGTCGTGGCTGGCCATGGCGTGGTGGGCGAGCTCGGCGGCCACGCATCCGTCGGTGCGCGCCAGGGCGGCGGCGATGTCGTGGTGGAGGCGGGATCGCTCTCCCGGCAACAGGTCGGTGTACACGGCCTCGCGCAGCAGCGCGTGGCGGAACGCGTAGTCGTCGGAGGCGTCCATGACGAGGATGTTGTGCTGGACGGCCTCGCGCAGCGCGTCGTCGAGCTCGGCGGCCGACAGGGACGACGCCCCGCTGATGCGGTCGTGGCCGAAGCTCTTGCCGATCACCGAGGCCAGCCGCACCGCCTGCTGGGCGTTGGGCGACAGGCGTTCGGCGCGCGCCAGCAGCACCTCGGCGAGCTCGCGGGGCACCGCGTCGTCGCCCGAGGCCGACACCAGCTCCTCGGCGACGAAGGCGTTGCCCTCGCAGCGTTCGGCGATGCGCGCGATGGTGTCCTCGCTGAGGTCCTCGTCGGCCAGGGCGCGCACGAAGTCGCGGGCGTCGGAGGTGGAGAACGGGTCGAGGTGGAGCCGCTCGGTGACGGGCAGCCGCACCAGCTCCGCCAGCAGGGGACGCAGGGGGTGGCGGCGGTGCAGGTCGTCGGCGCGGTAGGTGCCGACGACGAGGAGGCGCTGGCCGGACAGCCGCGATGCCAGGAACGCCAACAGGTCGCGGCTGGATCGATCCGCCCAGTGCAGGTCCTCGATGGCGATGACCACGGGGTGTTCGGCGGAGAAGCGCGACAGCGCGGCGTGCACGGCGTCGAAGAGTTGCAGGCGCCCGAGGTCCCGCTCGTCGGCGGGGTGTCCGTCGCGTTCGCCCCGCCCGGGCAGCATGCGCGACAGCGCGGGGTGGGCGTCGATGACGGCGGGGTCGCGGTCGGCGACTTCGCCGACGATCTCGGCGAAGGGCAGATACGGCAGGGCGGCGTCGGTGGTGTCGAGGCACCGTCCCGTCAGGACGATTCCCGCGTCGTCGGTGACGAGCGTCGACAGCTCCGCCAGGAGCCGGGACTTGCCGACCCCCGCGTCGCCGGACACCAGCACGACCGAGGGACGGCCCGACCGAGCGGAGCGCCACGCCTGTGTCAGCGTGTGCAGCTCCGCCCGGCGGGCGATGAGTGGAACTCCAGCTCCCAGTCGCGGCACGTCGGCAATCATGACACGCTCCATGGTCACGATCACCCGCTCAACGTGGACGCGGCGCCGACCTTCCCTGAGCGTCGGGTGAGCCTGGTCAGGAGCTTCCGCAGGGTGTGGCGGCGCTCGCGCGTCGCCTCGGCCTCGCGCGACAGGCGGTACTTGGCGGCCTCGTTGCGGAAGTGCTCGACGCGCTGCTTGTGCTCGTAGTGGATGTCGTAGTCGGTAAACATGGTGGGTGGCTCCTCGGCTTGGCACTGTTTGTCTTGTGCCACTAAGCCTCGGGCTGAGCCGCCCGCCTGCCATCGGTCATCGACGTCGCCTCGGGCCTCAGTTGCCGGGGTAAGGCGTCCCGGTAAGGCCCTTACCCCCTTACGGCGGCGCCGGGCCGCGATAACACCAGCCCGCTGTCGCCGCGTTCCTTCAGCTGGTCGACGAGCTGTTTGACGTCCTGGGCGCGGTCGCGCGGGCACACCAGCACCGCCTCAGGCGTGTCGACGACGATGAGGTCGTCGGTGCCCACGGCGGCGACCAGGCGCCCCGATCCCGGGACGATCACGTTGCGGCGGGCGTCGAGCGTGAGGATCTCGGTCTTGGAGTCGGCGGTCTCGATGACGACGTTGCCCGAGTCGTCGACGGGCGGCAGGATCGACCCGAGGGTGTCGAAGTCGCCGATGTCGTTCCAGCCGAAGTCGCCCGGCACGACGCCGACCTTGCCCTTGGTGGCCGCGCCCTCCATGACGGCGTAGTCCACCGAGATCCGCTCGAGGGTCGGCCACAGCTCGCCCAGCAGGTCCTCGCGTTCGGGCCGCTCCCAGGCGGCGGCCAGACGGCGCACCGCGTCGTGCAGCGCGGGGCGTTGGCGTTGCAGCTCGGACAGGAAGACGTCCACCCGCCACACGAACATGCCCGCGTTCCACAGGTAGTTTCCCGACGACACGTACTCGACGGCGGCGACGTGGTCGGGTTTCTCCTTGTACTCCACCAGCCGGTTGCCCGCGCCGATCTCCTCGCCGCGCCGCAGGTAGCCGAAGCCCGTCTCGGGCCCGGTGGGGCGGATCCCGATGGTCATGAGCAGGCCGTCGGAGGCCATGTCCATGGCCGCGCGCACCGTGGAGGCGAAGCCCTCGGCGTCGGCGATCAGGTGGTCGGCGGAGAACGCCCCCATGATGGCGGTGGACTCGCGTTCGGCGATCACGGCGGCGGCCAGCGCGATCGCGGCTGCCGAGTCCCTTGGGGACGGTTCCACCAGGATGTTCTCCTGTGGAATCTCGGGCAGCTGGCGCGCCACGGCGGTGGCGTGCGCGGTGCCCGTGACGACGTAGCGGTGCCGCACGTCCGACAGCGACGCCAATCGATCCACCGTGGATTGCAGCAGCGAGCGGTCGCTGCCCGTCAGCGGAAGCAGGAACTTGGGATGCCCGGCGCGCGACAGCGGCCACAAACGTGTGCCACTCCCGCCAGCGGGAATCACGGCGTGCAACATGGCGCCAAGTATGCCCATCGGTCGTGACGTGCTCAGACGGACTTGCCCGCGGCGCGCCGCCAGGTGGCCAGGTGGGCCTCGGCGCTGCGCTCCCAGGTGAAGTCGCGTGCGCGTTCCACGCCCAGGATCGACAGTTTCGCGCGCTGCTGCTCATCGGCGAGCAGGGTGGACAGGTCGCGGGCGATCTCGTCGGGCTCCTCGCCGGTGTAGGCCACCGCGTCGCCGCCCACCTCGGGCAGCGACAGCCGCGGCGTGGTGAGCACGGGCGCGCCGCACGCCATAGCCTCCACAATGGGCAGACCGAATCCCTCGCCGTGCGAGGGGTACGCCACCACCATCGCCCCGCCCAGATACCCGGGCAGGTCGGCGAAGCGCAGGTAGCCCGGCCGCACCACCTTCAGGTGCGCGGGAACCTCGGCCACCGCCTCGTCGATCGCGTCGTCGTGCCCCGAGCCGCCCGCCAGCACCAGCGCCGGCGGCTTCGGCAGGTCGGCCACGGCCGACGCCCAGGCCCGCACCAGGTTGGGGACGTTCTTGCGGGGCTCCATCACGCCCAGGAACGCCACGTACGGCGTGTCCGCCAGCCCGAGCCGCGCGGCCACCCGCGCCTTCTCGGCGTCGGAGGGGATGTAGAACGACTTCGCGTCCACCCCGTGGTACGCGACGTCCACTCTGGTGGGATCGGCGTCCAACAGCCGCACCAGCTCGTCGCGGGTCGCCTTGGACGGCACGATCACCCGGTCGGCCCGCCGCAGCGACGTCTTGATCGCCGAGCGGAAGAACGTGCCGCGCGCCTTGTCGTAGTGGCCGCGCGAGGTGAAGAACGTCGCGTCGTGCACCGTCACCGTCACGGGGCAGTTCGCCCGCAGCGGGCAGGTGTAGAACGGCGAGTGCAGCACCTCGGCCCCCAGCTGCTGCGCCAGCATCGGCAGCCCGGTCTGTTCCCAGGCCAACCGCGCCGGGCGATGCGTCACCGCGGCGGGGGCCGCGACGACTTCGGCGGCGGGCACCATCCCCAGATACCTCTCGGCATCGGCGCGCTGGCACACCACCGACAGATCTATCTCGCCGCTGTCCTCCGCCAGAGCGGACAACAAACCGTCCACGTAGCGTCCCACGCCGCCTCGGTCCGCGGGAACACTCGTGGCGTCCACGAGTACCTTCACTCCGGACACTGCTGATCGACTCCTGTGTCTTGTGATAATTCCCACCGATGAGCCTACGCCGGGCAGTTTGCGATCTCCACCTGGCCGAACGCCTTACACACGGTCGGGTTTACGACACCCACATGGCGTCGAAACCATTGTGGCTCCAAAGCGTCCGGGCCGGTGCCGCTTCGCGCGCACCGACCCGGAATTATGGGAGTCTTATGTAGACCGACTAGCCGACGAACAGGCGGACGTAACCCACCGTGTCGTTGTCGTCGGTGCCCTGGACGTAGCTGAGGCCCTTCATGGCCGCGTAGTCCTTCTCGTCGGCCGGGATCATCTTGCTGAGGTCGGCGTAGACCAGGTACGTCAGGTCCTTCGGCGCGCCCTCCACGGCCTTCTTGACGTTCGGCTCGTCGGCCATCGTGCCCGAGCCGGGGGTGTAGCCCTGGCTGGTCATGGTGACCTTGTTGCCGTCGGCCTTGGCCGTCAGGAAGCCGCCCGACTGCTCGCCCAGGCTGGCCAGCGTCTGCGCCTTGTCGGCCGAGGTGGTCTCGATGACTCCCTCGCCGGCGGGGTTCTCGCTGGCGAAACCGTTCATCGCCAGGGTTGCCGTGCCGCCCGACAGCGCGTCCAGGTACGTCTTCATCTCGCCGGACGGGTCCGTGCTGGCGCCCAGGCCGCCCGCCATCATGCCGCTGAACAGGCTGCCCTGCGTCATGTCGTCGGGGAACGCGATGGCACCGGCCAGGTCAGACTTCGGCAGCGCGGCGAACTTGTTCGCCAGATCCGGCGAGCCCTTCGGGGTGTCCTTGCCGTCGAAGGTCCTGGTCTTGAGCTCCAGGCCGTAGTCGGTGGCGCTGGCGCCCATGGCGACCTTGCCCTGCATCTGCTTGTCGTAGGACTCGAGCATGCTGGTCATCGTGCCGTCGCTGCCCAGCGGCGAGTTGGAGTCGCCCATCATCTTCTTGGCCGCGGCCCACGCGGGCTTCATGTCGGCCCAGGCGGTGACCACCTGGTCGTCGCCCAGCCAGTCGGCGGCCTCGGAGTACGCGTCGGAATCCGACAGCGGCGACTTCTTGGCCTCGGCGGCGGCGGCCTTGGCGGCGTTCTGCGAGTCGGACGAGCCGAAGGCGATCATGGCGTGGCCGTCGGAGACGACGTAGCCCATCTTGCCCTCGCCGGGCCCGGTCTTCTCCAGGTCCTTCAGGCCGGACTTGGCCTTGGCGTCGTCGCGGCTGTCGATCGACACCAGGACGTACGGGTTGTCCTTGCTGTCGCTCCAGATCGCGGTGGAGCCGCTGAGGCCCACCCAGTCGGACAGGTTGCCCTTCAGGTCGGAGTCGGTGTCCTCGAGCTTCTTCAGCTCGTCCTCGACCATCTTCTGCGGGTCGTTCTCCTTGGTCAGCTCGGGGAACTTCTCCGCCACGTCGGCGAGCTTCAGCTGCTCGTCCTTGCTGACGTCCAGATTGAACGAAATGAAAGCCTTTGTGGACGCCGGGAGGCTGGTCTCGGTGTCCGTTCCCTCCGTGTTGAAGTAGGCGACGCCCGCCCAGGCGACGCCACCGATCGCCAGCACGGCGACGAGCCCGATGATGGACAGCACCAGCGGCGAGCGGCGCTTCTTGGGCGCGCCGCCGGGCCCCATGGCCCCCAGGTGGATGTCGCCGGGCGGCGGGGGCGGCATCATCGGCGTTCCCGCGCCCATCATCTGGGGATCTTGCGGCGCGGTGGGATACCCGGAAACGGGCTGTTGTGAGGCGTCGGGATAGCCCGACACGGGCTGCTGCGGGAATCCTGGTTGGTAATTCGGATCGGGTGCGCCCGGAGGCGGATATCCACCCGGGTTTCCGGAATAGCTCACGACGAACCTTCCTTAGGGTGCATAAAAGTAAGCGTCAAACCTACCCGCGCACCGCAAGGGTGGTATCCCCTAATCGTGCCAGTGTCACTGGTCCCTGAACCTCTCGAACGCCTCGAGGGACCGCGGATTGGCCAGCGCGCCCGTGGAGGCGGCCACGTCGACGGGGGTGCCGGTGAGGATCTTCTTGACGGGGACCTCGAGCTTCTTGCCCGACAGGGTGCGCGGTACGGCGGGCACCTCGTGCAGCTCGTCGGGGACGTGGCGCGGCGACAGCGCGCCGCGCAGCCGCTTGGCGATCGTGGACCGCAGCGCGTCATCCACGGTGACGCCCTCGGCGGGGACGATGAACAGCAGCAGCCGGCCGGGCCCGCCTTCGTTGTCCTCCAGGTGCACCACAAGCGAATCGGCGACCTCGTCGAGATCCTCCACAACGGAGTAGAACTCGGCGGTGCCGAGCCGCACTCCGCCGCGCTTCAGGGTGGCGTCGCTGCGCCCGGAGATGACGCAGGTGCCGCGCTCGGTGATGGTGATCCAGTCTCCGTGGCGCCACACGCCGGGGTAGGTGTCGAAGTACGCCTCTCGGAAGCGCGAGCCGTCGGCGTCGCCCCAAAATCCCACGGGCATCGACGGCATCGGCGTGGTGACGACGAGTTCGCCCTGCTCGCCGACGACGGGCTGCCCGTCGGAGTTGAACGCCTCGACGCGGGAGCCGAGGCAGCGACAGGAAATCTCTCCCTTGTAGACGGGTACCAGCGGCGCGCTGGCGACGAAGCCCGTGCACACGTCGGTGCCGCCCGACAGCGAGGTCAGCATGGCCCCGGGCGCGATCGACTCATAGACATAGGAGAAGCCCTCGGGCGGCAGCGGCGACCCCGTCGAACCGACGCCGCGGATCGCCGACAGGTCGGCCACTTCGGACGGAACGATCTCGTTCTTGCGGCACGCCAACAGGAACGGCGCGGACGTGCCGAAGTTGGTGATGCCCGTCTCGGCGGCCAACCTCCACTGTGCCGTGAAATCGGGGAACGTCGGATTGCCGTCGTACAGCACGATCGCGGCCCCCACGGCGGGAGCCGACACCAGGTAGTTCCACATCATCCAGCCCGTGGTGCAAAACCAGTAGAAGCGGTCGCCCGGGCCCAGGTCGTGGTGCAGGGCCAGCATCTTGAGGTGTTCCAGGGTGATGCCGCCGTGCCCGTGCACGATCGGCTTGGGCAGCCCCGTGGTGCCCGAGGAGTACAGCACGTACAGCGGGTGGTCAAAGGGCACAGGCGCGAACTTGAGCGCCTCGTGCCGCGCCAGCAGCTCGTCCCACGGCATCGAGTCGGGCACGTCGTTTCCCGTGTACGGCAACGCCACCACACGGGTCAAACTGGACAGTTCGGCACGAATCGCGGCGATCTCGTCGCGGCGGTCGATGTGCTTGTTGCCGTACTGGTAACCGTCCACGGTGACCAGGACCTTGGGTTCGATCTGGCGCCAACGGTCGGCGACGCTGCGGGTGCCGAACTCGGGGGCGCAGCTGGAGAAGATGGCACCCAGGCTGGCGCAAGCCAACAGCAGCACCACGGTCTCGGGAATGTTGGGCAGGTACGCCGCCACCCGATCCCCGCGTTCCACACCCAGTCCACGAAGCCCCGCGCGGCAGCGCGCCACCTTATCGCGCAGTTCGGCCACCGTGTACTCCACGGCGTCGCGCGAATCGCTGCGTCCGATGACGATGACGTCGTCATCCTCCCGGCCCGGCGCCCGCAGCACCACCTGCGCATAGTTGATGGAATGGTCGGGAAACCACTGGGCCCCAGGCATCTGGGCCGACGCCAGGGCCCGCTCGGCGCTGACGGGTTCGCCAACGTCGAAATAGGACCAAATGGCCGCCCAGAATTGTCCGGGATGGTCAACAGACCACCGCCACAGCTGTTGATAATCGTCCGAATCAGTGCCATGATTCCGCGACAGCCAATCAGCGAACCGACCCATCCGCGTTGACGTGCGAGCATCGGCGGGAGGATTCCACAACACCGTGGCGTTCACAAATACTCCTCTTTGTCGATGGACTGTGACGGCGGCCCCATCCTGCCGCACACCTGAGCCGCACAATACGCAAGGATGACTGTTACGGCGAACCGCCCCCGTTCATAGGAGTCCCCCATGCGGCACATCGCTAGCCTCCTGGCAGGCATTATCATCGCCCCCATCGCGTGGCTGCTCATCGGCGCAGGCACCATCGGACTCGATCCCGACGGACTGTACAAACACGCCGCGGGCAAACCCTCCACCGTCATCGCGATCGCGATGTTCGCCGTCGCGGGCATCCTGCTCGGCTTCCTGGCCACCACCCGCCTCTCCCCCACGGGTCCCGTCGTCGCGGCCCTGATCCTCGGCGGCCTGTTCGCCCTGTTCCGCTTCTCGATGACCGGCTTCATCCTGCCCTCGGCCTTCACGGCCGTGAAGGTCCCCGTCCAGTCGGCGGTCGCCGCGGGCCGCTCGGGCACCGTGCTGGCCATCGCCGCCGTGCTCGTCGTGGCCCTCGTGGTGCCCCATCGCTGGCGCGGCAAGGACGACGACGACCGCGTCGTCGACACCGCTTCCCTGGCCTCGCCCCGCTCGGACACCACCTCCTCCCCCCGCAGCGACGCCATCGACCCCTTCTCCCCATCCACATCGTTCGCCAACACGGCCACGCCCCCCACCACCACCAGCGACAACTTCCCCAGCGCGGGAACGGGTTTCGACGAACGCCCCACCGACCCCTTCGGCGGCGGACAGGGCTCCTCCTCGGGCTACGAGGCCGCCCCCCCGACCCCCGAACAGCGCTCGCCCTACGCCGACGACGGCTACGGGTACGCCCAACCCCAGTCGGACGGCTACTCCGACCAGCAATACGGGCAGAACCGTCAGTTCCGTTAATAATAAGGAGTACACGCGCCAACGCCGGAGCGCTTTACGGCCGTAAAGCGGAAAAGCTGTGCCCGCCTTGCCCTTCAATGACGTACTTGGCCAAGGGCTATGCATACCCTGTATCGGAATGCCAGACTTGCCGCTCGCGAAGTCCGCGATCACAGTAGGGAAGAACGATGCGAAAACGAAGTCTGCGTTGGGGTCTGGTGGCCGCGGCGGTGGTCGGGGTGGCCACCGCGGTGACCGCCGCCCTGGTGCCGTGGTCGGCGAACGCCGATTCACAGAAGGCCGATGGGGCCTGGAAAACCACGTACGGCAGCCAGAAGCTCGGCGGGCGGTACAGCTCGATGACGGTCGGGGACGCCACGCACGCGTGGGCGTTCGGGAACAAGAACGGCGACGCGGACGACACCGACAACCAGCACACCAGGATCGACCGCTGGGACGGCGAGCAGTGGAAGCCCGACACCTTCCCGTCGACCTGGACGGTCACGCCCGAGTTCGCGGACGCCAACTCGGCCAGCAACGTGTGGGCGGTCGCCGAGACCGACGTCAACCACTACACCCTGCTGCATTACGACGGCAAGAAGTGGAGCGCGAAGCGGATCAACTTCCACACCGTCAGGGACATCACGGCCGTCGGGTCGAACCAGTTGCTGCTGATCGGCGACCAGACGCTGATGCGATACGACGGCACCAAACTGACCGAGGAGCCCGCGCCGAAGTACACCAACGCGGGCCTGACGGTGCGCTCCGCCGACGAGATGTACGCGGTCGGAGAGCACAAGAGCCAGCCGTACGTCGAGAAGTGGAACGGCGAGACGTGGGCATCCATGAAGGTGCCCTCGGTGAGTCTCGGTAAGTGCTCGGACGCTGGGTTCGGCGCCATGTACGCCCGATCGTCCAAGGACATCTGGGCCACGGGCAGCTACCTGTGCATGGAGGAGAACGAGAACGAGTACCTCAAGCCGCTGCTGGCCCACTGGAACGGTAAGAAGTGGACGATGATCACCGATGCCAAGCACCGCGGCGGTTACGGCCCCGTGGTCGACGACGGTGCCGGCGGGATCTGGGCCGCCTCCAACTCGGACACCGGGCAGTACGTGCACCGCGCCAAGGACGGCACGACCACCTACTATCACGCCGGCGTCAAGGGCCTGGACGGCTTGTCGCCGTCGATCGACAACGTGCCCGGGACCAAGTCGGTGATCGGCATCGCGACGATGTACGACGACAGCAACGAGCCGAAACCCTACGGCGTGGTGTCGGAGTACACGCCCTAGAGCCGCAGCAACCTGCGGCGATACAGCAGCATCAGGGCACCAGCCAGCAACGCCGAAGCCCCCAAGGCGAATGGCGTCGCGAGGCTGGTGCCCGTGACTGGCAGGACGTCATCGGCGGCGCCTGACGGTTTTTTGAGTTGGACGGGTGCCTGGGCGGTGGCCCAGGTGTCGGTGTGGTCATTGTGGATGTAGCCGATGTCGATGACGACGGTGCCCGGGGCGGCGTTCTTCCATGCCTTGGAGTCCTTGGCCCACAAGGTGAAGACGTAGGCGCGGTCGGCGCCCGGTTTCAGGTCGGCCATGGGGCATTGCAGCGAGGCGCCCGTGGCGTTGTAGACGCAATCGTTGATATTGGACGCGGGGACGATGCCGACGTGGCCGCGGGGGCCATCGGCGAGGGTGACGCGGACCGTGGCGTCGGCGAGGGTGTCGGCGGAGTCGTTGCGGACCTTGAACCACAGCTCGGCGCCGTCGGCGTTGTCGTCGCCGAAGACCTGAGTGGACCACACCTGTTTCGGGGCCTTGACCTGTGGGATGCGCTTGTCGTCCAGGGGAAGGCTGGCGTCGAGGCTCGCCTTTCCGCGGCCCACCGCATCGCCGTTGACGTCGCGGACGAAGCCCTTGGCGCCGGCGAGCCCGTGGTGGACGCGGTCGGCGTCGGCGCGCAGACCGAGCGCGAAGTCGATCGTCGTCCTGGCATCGGGTTTCAGGTCGCCGATGTGGCACACGGCGCTGCGTTCGTCGGTGATGGTGCAGCGGGAATCGTTGCTGTACAGGGTGACGGCGGGTAGTTCCCCGTACCGTTCGCTCAGGTCGATGTCCAGGGTGGTGTCGGGGTAGGTGTACAGCGTCGCGTTGTGCAGCTTGACCGTCCAGGTCGCGCGCTGGCCGTCGGGCTCTTGTGGATAGTGCGACAGCGACGGCATGGAGACCTTGAGGACGCTGGCGGCCGACGCGGGGGCGGCGGTGACGGCCAGGATCGTCAGGCAGGCGAGCGCGAGCGCGCCGATCGCGGCGCAGCAACGGGTAAGGAGCGGCATGGTGGAGTCCCTAGACATCGGAATGTGTAACGAAACCTATGCCGCGCGTGAGGAATCTCCAGGAGACGAAAGTCCCCAACCCGTCGAGGAATTCGTCATTCGCGGGGTCGGACGCGTCGCTACCCGGCGAGTCCCGCCAACGTCAGCGCGAGGAACCCCAACGCCGCCAGGGGAAGGCTCACCGCCAGCGCGACGAGGGTGTGTCGCGCGCCGCGGCACACGACCGCGGTCGACGCCACCGCGATCACGGCCATGATGGCGGCTGTCCACAGGTGATCGGCGCGCTGGTGTGGGCTGCGCGCCATCACCGCCGCCTCCGCCAGCAGCACGGCGGCCGGAAGCGCGCGGGCCACCAGGCGCGCGACGGTACGGTCGCCGCGCGACAGCGCCCCCGCGGGCGCGAACACGGCCCCGGCGATGACGCCGAACGCCGCCCACATCCAGGTCGTCGGCGACAGCAATGTGGACGCGTCGTCGTCGAGGAACACGATCGCCGCCACCTCATAGGTCCCGACGGCCAGCACCAGCATCGCCGCGCCCGACACCGCCGCCCACAGCGGTTGGCGAACCCAGGCGCCGAGGCCGTAGGCGGCGATCGCCCACACGGCGACGGAGTTGGCGAGGTTCGCCCACGGGTAGGGCAGCGCCACCTGGCCCAGCAGGTCGACCACACCCAGCGTCAGCCCCGACACCGCCGTGACCAGACATGTCACCCACACCCGATGGGTCAAGCGCCGTGGCTCGTTCATATATCGAGTATGCCCTCAAGGCCTGTGTACGGGTCGCGGGTCGGGATGCGACACTTGCTGACCGCAAGATCCACGCGTAGCCAGGTTGGGAGCACGATGCGAAAACACAGTCCATGTTGGGCATTGCGCGCCGTCGCGGTGGTCGCGGCGACGGCGACGATCGCCGCGGGTCTGGCGTCGTGCGGGGCGAGCGCCGATGCCGATCACTCGAAGGACGGCAGCTGGAAAACCGTGTACGGCAACCAGAAGCTCGGCGGGCGATATCAATCGTTGGCGGTCGGGGACGCCAAGCACGCGTGGGCCTTCGGCAACACGGACCCCGACGCCAACAAGCACACCAGGATCGACCGCTGGGACGGCAAGCGGTGGAAGCCCGACACCTTCCCATCCGAGTGGACGATCACACCCGAGTTCGCCGATGCCTCGTCGGCCGACAACGTGTGGGCGGGCGCTCAAACGGCCGACAAGGTATTCACGCTGTTGCACTACGACGGTCACCAGTGGAGCGAGCATCAGATCCACTTCGACACCGTCCGCGACATCGAGGCGGTCGGCTCCAATGAGGTCCTTCTGCTCGGCGACGGGACGCTCAGGCGCTTCGACGGCACCACCACGGCCCAGGAGACGGCACCAACACACTCGCGCTTCGGCGTGGTGATGGGCGCCGACGACACGCTGTACGCGGTGGGGGCACGCAAGAACCAGCCGTACGCCGAGAAGTGGGATGGTCGCAAGTGGACGTCCATGGACGCGCCCGCCTCGAGGCCGAAGAACTGTAGCGACGGGGGCTTCTCCGACATGTACGTCAGATCGGTCGACGACATCTGGGCCGTCGGCAATTCCATGTGCGGCAACTCGTTCAAGTCGTTCATGGGCCATTGGAACGGCAAGAAGTGGACGATGACCGTTGACACCAAGCACAACCAGCGGTTTGACCAGGTCGTCGACGACGGCCACGGCGGCATCTGGGTCGTCGACGCGACGGGCAAGTACGTGCATCGCGACGCCGCCGGCACGCTCACGCGCTACGACGCGGGAACGAAGGACGCGTACGGGAACCTCCCGCGGATCGCCAACCTTCCCGGCACCCGTTCCATGATCGGCACGGCGACGACGAATCCCAAGAGCCAGTCCTCCAAGACCCCGCCATACGGGCTGGTGCGGCAGTTCCAGCCCTAGGGAGACCGTGTTTGAGCGTCCCCATCCCTTGTGGTCCAACCCCTTCAAGGGATGGGGACGCGCTTCACCGTCACCCGCGCCACTGGGACGGGTAGTCCTCCAGTTCGATGTCGGTGGCGAACTTGTCGGTCATCTTCATCATGAGGCCGAGCAGGAAGTTGGCCTTGAAGGTCCAGTTGCGCATCAACATCTTCAGCCGCGAGCCAGGGGCGAGGAAGGATCCCGCGGTGCCCTGCTTGGCGATCTTGGCGTAGCCGCGGAACTTCTCCTGGTACTGGGAGAAGGCCGTCTCATGGTCGCCGTCGGCGAGCATCAGCTCTCCCGCCAGGACGTAGGCGCCGACCATGGCCAGGCCCGTTCCGAAGCCTCCCAGGGTGTTTCCGTACGCGGCGTCGCCCAGCAGGGCGACGCGGCCCCGCGCGTATTCGTCCATGTGGACCCGCGCGATCGCGTCCATGTAGAACTCCTCGGCTTCGGGGATCCTCTCCATCAGCTCGCCGATCCGCCAGGCCCCGCCCTGGTAGGCGGCGCGCAGGAATTCCTTCTGCTCCTTGACGTCCATGCGGTTGGCGTCGGACTTGTCGGAGGCGAACACGAAGAACGCGGGCGATTTCGGACCGCCCAGGGCCGCCATGCGGCCGGGCTCGTTGTACATCACCGCGTCGGAGTCGATGCCGAGGTCGGCCAGGGCGTAGTAGTGGCCGAGGAACTTCACGTAGTCGGATTCGGGGCCGAACGCCAGGCGGCGGGTGTTGGAGTGGATGCCGTCGGCGCCCACCACCAGGTCGAAGCGGCGGGGCTCGCCGTTGACGAAGGTGACGTCGACGCCGTCGGGGGTGTCGACAACGGACGTGATCGAGTCGCCGAAGATGTATTCGCATTCGTCGCTGGTGATCTCGTACAGCAGCTCGGACAGGTCGCCGCGGCGGATCTCGACGTCGCCGCCCGTGAACTCGCCGGGAATGGTGGCCAGCGGGCGTTCGTCGGCGTCGATGATGGTCTGGTCCTTGCCGCCCGTCTGGCGCTTGTGGATCTCGTCCCAGATGCCCATCCGTTCCAGGACGGTGCGGTGGGTGTCGCCCTTGAAGTCGATGGCCTGGCCGCCCTTGCGCAGCGACGGGGCGCGTTCGACGACCGTCACCGAGAAGCCGTAGCGGTTGAGCCAGTAGGCCAGGGCGGGCCCGCCGATGCTCGCTCCCGAGATGAGGACGTTGGTGTTCTTCATGCCGCTGAGCATTCCCGGGTGCGCTTACCGTTCGCTGACCAACGGCTGACCGAGAATTTTCGGGCGGTCAGCGCACGAGGGCTTGCGCGAGGCGGGCGAGAGATATTAGGTTAGCCTCACCTAATTCTTGAGAGGACGCCATGCCCCGCACCAACATGCACACCACCCGCCGCAGGCCCGCGACAACGGGGCTGCTGACGCTGCGGGTGCTGCGCCGCGAACGCGTCTCGCCCCACTTCGCGCGGGTCACGCTCGGAGAGGGAGACATCGAGCAATTCGCGCCCATGGGGTTCGATCAGTGGTTCCGGCTGTTCATCCCCGTGTCCGACGGCTCGCTGTCACGGGTGCCCGCCAAGCTCAGCGCGCTGTCCTATGCGCGGTTTCTCATGGTCTCCAAGACCACGCGGCCCGTCATGCGCAGCTACTCGGTGCGCGCCTTCCGCCCCGAGGCCGGCGAGCTG
Source organism: Stackebrandtia sp. (assembly GCF_035643755.1). NCBI lineage: Bacteria > Bacillati > Actinomycetota > Actinomycetes > Glycomycetales > Glycomycetaceae > Stackebrandtia > Stackebrandtia sp. Next base: position 14,911 of record NZ_DASQPW010000191.1, read on the forward strand.
GACGTCGACTTCGTGCTGCACGGCTCCGTCGACGACGGCACGTGCGGGCCCGCCGCGGCGTGGGCCCAGACCTGCTCGCCCGGGGATCCCGTGGCCATTTTGGACGAGGGCGTGGGGTTCAATCCGCCCGACGGGTTGAGCGCCGTGACGCTGGTGGCGGAGGAATCGGGGCTGCCCGCCATGGCGGGGGTGCTGAGGTCGTTGCCCGACAACGCCACGGGGCGCGCGTTCATCGAGATCCCCGACGGCGAGGACAGCCAGGAACTCGCGGCGCCGTCGGGTGTGGACATACAGTGGATCGTGCGCGAGGACCCGCACGGCGTGCCCGGCCGCGCCGCCGCCGAGGCGGTGCGCGACATTCCCACGACGGGATACCACTGGGTGGTGGGCGAATCGGCGCTGGCGACGGGGATGCGGGGGCACTGGGCGCGCACGGGGGTCTCCAAGGAGCGCATCATGTTCTGCGGCTATTGGAAGCACCGCCGCTGATCTCCGCGGTGCGCACCTCGCGAAGCGCCCGCAGATGCACCGCGGCCCAGGAACGGAACGGGCGCCAGGCGTCGGCGATGTCCGCGAGCGCGCGTGATTCGCCGTAGCGGTAGGCGATCTCGGCGTCGAGGCGGTGCTCGTGCAGCGGCAGCACGTCGGGCGCGGAGGCACCGCGCACCAGGACGAGATCGGCCGCGAACGGTCCGATCCCGTGGATCTCGCGCAGCTCGGCCCTGGCGAAGTCGGGTTCCAGGCCGCGCAGATATCGTCCATTCAGGACGCCGTCGAGGGCGGCGTCGGCGACGGCGCGCAGGTAGTCGGCCTTGGGCTTCGGCAGGTCGAGGTCGAGGCCGCGCAACGCCTCGGGGGCGGGGAAGGCGCCGTCGTCGCCGTGGCGGCGCACCAGGTCCTCGCGGAGCTTGGCGGCCTGGACGATGCGCACCCGCTGCGACAGCACCGCCCACGCCGCCGCCTCGTACGGCGAGTGGAAACCGCAGGGCCGCAAGCCGGGCAGTCGTTGCTGGGCGTCGGCGACGACGGGATCGCGCCGGCCGACGGCGGGCCAGTCGGTGGCGTCGACGTCGAGCGACAGGAAGCGAAGGGTCTGTTCGGCGGCGGCGTCGAGATCGCCGTCGCCATCGACGGTGACGGTGGCGCGGGTCCCGCTCTGGGTGACCGCGGCCTCGGCGCGCGACCAATCGGCGTCCACCCGAAAGACCGTGCGCAGGGTGTCGTCGGCGGCGTCGACGCTCAAAGCGTTGGGCGCGAAGCCCTCCCAGAAGCCGCGGCTGGTGGCCAGCGACCACGGACCTCGGACGTCGACGGTGAGTTGGTGGCGCGTCATGGCGGTCTCCTCATACTCGGGGCCACCAGGGTATGTCAGGAGTCTGACATCGACGGCGATCCTTAGAATCGGCACCATGAGTGATCGCGAGCTGGTCTTGACGTTCGGACACGAGGAACTCGTGATCCGCAAGCGTTACGAAGCGCTCGGCATCGTGAACGACCTGCTGATCGCGGCGTGGTTCCTGATCGGCAGCTTCTTCTTTTTCTCCACCGATCTGACGTACGCGGGCACCTGGCTGTTCGTGTTGGGCAGCGCGCAGCTGCTGGTGCGCCCCGTCATCCGCCTGGCGCGGCTGATCCACCTGGGGCGGTTGCGGGAGCGCGCCAAGCAGGCGGGAGCGCCCAGCCGCGCAACCGTCACAGACTCCAGAGCTTCAGGCAGCGGTCGCGTCCCGCGGTGATCAGGACGGGGCCGTCGCCGAGGTCGGCGACGTCGATGGCGAAGACCTCGCGGTCGTGCCCCGCCCACGACGCGGCAACGGCGCGGGCCGCCAGGTCCCAGACGGTCACGGTGCCGTCCTCCATGCCCACCGCCGCGATCGGACGGTCGCCGAGGTAACCGATGTACGTGCTCTCCAAATCCGGCGCGTCGTCGGTGGCGTGCTCGAGGTCGAGTTCGGGAAACGACGCCACCCAGCTCTCGGTCGCGGGGTCACCAATGTGGATGACCGGCGGGCTCGAGTCGGCGACGCCGACCACGCACTGTTGCCCGTCCACGGTGATCAGACCGAGGCTGCGAAAGGGCGGCCCGTCCCAGAACTTCGCGTGAGGGGTGCAGGTGGCGGCGTCCCATACGATCGCCGAGTCGCCGCGGGAGTCGGTCAACAGCACGGGGGTGTCGCCGAGCATTCCCGCCGCGTGGCGCCCGACCCCGTCGTGATTGGCGGCCAGCTCCCGCGGATCGGCGTCGCGTCCCGCGGCGAACAGCTTGTGGCGGGGCGGGAAGCTGGAGTCGGCGGACAAGAAGACCGGACCCTCCACGCCCCGGTCCCACTCGACGACCGCCGCGCTCTGGACGCCGCTTTCCATCGGGTTGGCGCGCTGGCGGACGGCACCCGAGCGCAGGTCCCACTGGGCGAAGGACTGGTGGTCGCCGCCGCCACCGATGAGCACGCGCCCGTCCACGACCGTCGCGGCGATCGCGGTGAGCTCGATGAAGTCGTATTCGTCCTCCCAGGGATTGTCCACATGGTGCTCCCGCCAGACATCGGCGACGGGATCCCAGGAGAACACACGGCTTGAGAAGTCCGCGCACACCACCAGCGGGCATCCATTGTCGACGACGACGTCGAAGTCCATGATCGGCGAGTCCGAGGGGATCGCCGCGGTCGCGAGGGGGTTCGGCATTCCGGGATGTTAACCCGGCCCCGGGTCGGTCGCGCGAGGTGCGAGTGCAACGCCGGCGGGGGTGTCGGTGTTCTACCGACATGACGACTGTGAACGACCGCTTCGCCGCCCGCGTCGCGTCCGCCGACTGGGACGCGGTGACCGCCGAGGTCAACGAGCACGGCAGCGCGCTGCTGCCGCGGCTGTTGACGCCCGACGAGGCCGCCGGGATCTCCGCGCTGTACGACGAACCCGCGCGCTTCCGCTCGACGGTGGACATGCGGCGGCATCGATTCGGCGAAGGCGAATACCGCTATTTCGCCGAGCCGTTTCCCGAGCCCGTGCGGCGGCTGCGGGAGGAGTTGTATCCGCGGCTGTTGCCCGTGGCCCGCGACTGGGCGCGCAAGCTCAAGCGCGAGTCGCCGTGGCCCGACTCCCTGGCCGAGTGGCTTCAGGAGTGCCACCGCGCGGGCCAGACGCGGCCGACGCCGATCCTGCTGCGCTACGAGGCGGGCGGCTGGAACGCGCTGCACAAGGATCTCTACGGGGACAAGGTCTTCCCGCTTCAGGTGGTGATCAACCTCAACGACCCCGGGCGCGATCACACGGGCGGCGAGTTCCTGCTCGTCGAGCAGCGGCCGCGCGCCCAGTCGCGGGGCAGCGCGACGCTGATCCCCCACGGGCACGGCCTGGTGTTCACCACCCGCGACCGTCCCGTGGCCTCGGCGCGGGGCTGGTCGGCGGCGGCGACCCGCCACGGGGTGTCGGTGGTGCGCTCGGGGCGCCGCCACACCCTCGGTCTCGTCTTCCACGACGCGACATGACATCGGGGTACACACTGATCGGTGTGGACGGACGTCCGTACCGCAGCGCGGCGCCCGGGACCCTGGGCGGACACCGCGGCGGCCGCCTGTACGGGCGGCTGGACTGCCCGTCGGCGCGGCGGGCCATCGCGCGCGGCGGCTACGTGGAGCAGCGGGTGTTCTTCGCCGACGAGGACACGGCGATCGCGGCGGGGTATCGGCCGTGCTCGGTGTGCCTGCCGCGCGAGTACCGCTCGTGGAAGGAGGGGACGTGAGGCCGTGCGCCGCGCAGGTGTCGGGGGTGCTGCGGCTGCTGGAATCCCTGGGCGCCAGGACGATCGTGCTGGGGCGGTCGCGGGACGACGCGGCGGGCGCCACATGCGAGGCCGTGGCGCGGGCCTGGGTCGCGCGCGGCGGCGAGGTGCTGGACGTCGTGGACTGGCCCGAGACGGCGGCGTCCTGGCTGCGTCAGGCGCGCCGCTTCACGGCGCATCAACCCGACGCCTGGGTGGTGGCGGCGCGTCCGTCGGGCTGGAAGGGCATGTGCCGCAGGCTGATCGGCTCGGCACAGTGGGCGCCGCGACGGACCATCGTCGCGGCGTCCCTGACACCCGGTGATCAGATCGCGGACGGAGTCCGCGGTGTCACGGCCGAGGGCCGCGCGTGGTGACTACACCAGTCCCTTGAGAAGCCGCTTCGCGGCTTCCAGAAGTTGGCTATGAACAGGCAATTTTGTTCGCTGGCAAGGCGGAGGAGGAGCCTGTGTGAAAACACAGGCGACGACGACAACGCGGACCAGCGGGCAAATCGGACGTTCAGAGACGGCCTCTGAGGAACTGGCGCGCGATGACGATCCGCTGCACCTGGTTGGTGCCCTCGTAGATCTGGGTGATCTTGGCGTCGCGCATCATGCGCTCCACGGGGTAGTCCTTGGTGTAGCCGTAGCCGCCGAGCAGCTGCACCGCGTCGGTGGTGACGTCCATGGCCACGTCGGACGCGAAGCACTTGGCGGCGGCGCCGAAGTAGGTCAGCCCGTTGTCCTCGCGCTCCGACATCGCCGCGGCCTTGTAGGTGAGCTCGCGGGCGGCGGTCAGCTTCATGGCGGCGTCGGCGACCATGAACTGGATGCCCTGGAACTCGGCGATCGCCTTGCCGAACTGCTGCCGCTCGGTGATGTAGCCCGCCGCGTAGTCGATGGCGCCCTGGCCGATGCCGACCGCCTGGGCGGCGATGGTGACGCGGGTGTGGTCGAGGGTGCGCATCGCCACCTTGAAGCCCTCGTTCTCGGCGCCGATCAGGCGGTCGCGGGGAATGCGGACGTTGTCGAAGTAGACCTCGCGGGTGGGCGAGCCCTTGATGCCGAGCTTGTGTTCGGGGGCGCCGAAGCTGACGCCGTTGTCGGACTTCTCCACGACGAAGGCGCTGATGCCGCGCGCGCCGCCGCCCGGGGCGGTGGCCGCGAAGACGGTGTAGAACTCGGACTCGCCCGCGTTGGTGATCCAGCGCTTGGCGCCGTTGAGGACGTAGTGGTCGCCGTCGGCCTCGGCGCGGGTCTTCATGCCGGCGACGTCGCTGCCCGCCTCGGGCTCGGACAGGCAGTAGGAGAACATGGCGTCGCCGCTGGCCACGGGCGGCAGGTACGTGCGCTTCAGCTCGTCGGAGGCCGCCAGCAGCAGCGGCATGGTCCCGAGCTTGTTGACGGCGGGGATCAGGGAGGACGAGGCGCAGGCGCGGGCCACCTCCTCGATGACGATGGCGGTGCCCAGTGCGTCGATGCCCGCGCCGCCGTACTCGACGGGGATGTGGGGTGCGTGGAGGTCGGCGGAGCGCAGCGCCTCATAGGACTTTTGCGGGAACTCCGCGGTGGAGTCGGTCTCGGCGGCGCGCGGGGCGACCTCGGCGTCGCACACCTCTCGGGTGGCGGCGCGGATCGCCTCGTGTTCCTCGGGCAGGCGGTAGGCGTCGAAGTCCTTGTTTCCGCTCACAGGGGTCCACCTTCTCCAGGCTCGTCAAGCCTTAACGACTCGTAAGTTTCGCGTCCACCCGCGAGAATACCCGCCAGTAATGACGCGGAGACCGTGGCTTTTGCATATTGACGTACATCGATCCCGTGACGCCTTTGGTCAGATGGCAAATATGTATGAACTTCGAATGAACCGATGCGGATGGATCCACGTCACATATGGGCGTCTTCGCGAGCGGATCGCTCGATCCATTCGCGATGCGACGCGTTCCTATGTGTTCTGGAGAGGGCATTGGCATGGCGTCCAACGGTTCGGCGAACATACCCGTATACCCGTGTCCACAGTGCGGGGCCATGTCGTGGGCGGCGTATTGTCCCGGTTGTGGCCGGGGGCCCGAACCCGCGCTGACCGAGCTGGCCTCGGTCGACTCCCAGATCGGGTGGCGACGGGCCAAGTCCGTCGAGCTGCGCAAGAGCTTGGGGCTGTTGGAGCGCGAGACCGACGAGCTGGTGCACCGCCGCGTCGGGCTGGTGGCGTACCTGGAGGGGCTGCGGCGGGCGGCGGCGCCGACGCCCGTTCCCGCCCCCGCTAGGGTTCCCGCCCCCGGTCCCCCGCCCGTTTGGGCACCCGGTCCCGTGCCCGGCCACGCGCCCGAGGCCGCGTCCCCACCCGCGCCGCCCAGGCCCGAGGCGTCGACGCGGTCGATCCAGAACATCCTGCTGATCCTCGGCGGGGTGCTGTCGGCGGCGGCCGTCATCGTCTTCACCGTCGTGGCCTGGGCGACCTTCGGCGCCGTGGGCCGCGCCGCCATCCTGCTGGCCATCACCGCCGTCATGGCGGCGGTTCCGCTGTGGTTGCGGCGCAAGGGTTTGAGCGCGACCGCCGAGACCCTGTCGGGGCTGGCGATCCTCATGCTGGGGTGCGACGGGTTCGCGCTGCGCTATCTGCGGGTGATCCCGCCCGTCAACAACGGATCGCAGGCCTCGCACACGATCACCAACGCGATGTCCCACGGCGTCAACACGCCGATGATCCTGTTCGGCTGCGTCGCGGTGACGGCCTTCGCCCTGGGGTACCGCATGGTCACCCGAATGCTGGTGCCCGGCTTCGCCGTCGTCGTGGCGGGCGCCGCCACCCTCGTCCTCGGGTACGTCCAAACCAGACCGCTGCCGGCAACGGCCGCGCTGGCGCTGCTGCTGGGGGTCGTCATCGCCGCGGCCTGGCTGTTCGAGCGTTTCCCCGCGCACCAGGGCCGCCGCGCCTCGCGGCTGTTGACGCAGGTTTCGGGCGGATTGGCCGTGGTGACGGGGATCGGGCTGCTCTCCTTTGGACTGTCGGGGTCGTGGATCAACGGCTGGCCGATCCACCAGGTGGCGCCGCTGGCGATCGGCGTCGCGGCCGCCGTGGTGTATTGCCCGAGGCTGCCGCGGCCGTGGCGCCCCGGCCCGATGTACACGGCCTATGTCGCCAGTGGACTGGTCGGCGCGGGAGCCGCGGCGATCGCCCTGGCGGTCGCGGTGCGGTGGACGTGGAGGCTGCTTCCCGTGTGGCACTTCGGAAGCCACCACGGCGCATCGGGAGTCCACGCGCTGCCGTCCCAGACGCTGGTGGCGCTGGCGGTGCTGACGATCGCGATGGGAAGCGTGGAGTGGATACGGCGCCGCTGGTGGTTGATCGCCTGCGCCATCACGCTGTGCGTGCTGGTGGCACCCGCGGCCCTGGGCCTCGACTGGGTTGCCGCCGCCGTGTTCGAGTCGACGGCCGCCGTGGTGGCGGCGCTGATCGCGGCGACGGGCCCGCCGGCGGCCGTGCGCGCCATGCTGGCCCTCGGCGGGGCCGCGTTCGCCTACGCCCTCGTGCTGGCCAACGGGGGCGAGCGCGCGTCGCTGGTCGTTCTCGGTGCGCTGACGGTCGCGTTGGTGGCCGTCGGCGCGATCGCGCTGCGCGGGAAGCGCGGCATGCCAGCGGGTCTGATGTTCGGGACGGCGCTGTGGACGGGTCTGGGTGCCGTGCCGTCGGGGCTTCACCTGAGCGGCATGACGATCCACCACCTGACACCGGTGTGGATGCTCGCCGTCGCGCTCGCGCTGGTCGCCGTGTCGGCGGGGCTGGCGACGGTGCCGCTCGTCCCGCCGCCCGACGCCGACACGGCAAGCGACGAACAACCGTCCGAACCGGACGCCGAAGCCGCCGCGCCGCCGAACCCCGGCGCCCCAGCGGTTTCGTCCCCCGCGCTGGACGCCGACCCGCTCGCGCTGGCCTGGCGGCTGTACCTGCTGCCGGGACTGTTCCTCGCGGTGATCACCGCGACCGTCGGCGGGCTCGCCCTGGGTGCCACGGGATACGCCTCCCCCGTCGTGGTCATCTCCGCCGTCGCGATGCCGGTCGCCGCCTACGCCCTGCTGCCCGTGACGGCGCGGGCCACCCGCCCCCGCCTCGACGCGGCGGTGGCGTCCTGTGTGGCCGCGGCCCTGGCGGGAATCGGCGGCGTGGCGGCGGCCTGGTGGCCCCACGAATCCCTGTTCGCCTACACGGGCGCGTCCATCGTGGTTGGCCTGCTCGCCACCGCGCTGCCCCGCAAGGTCTCGCGCGGAACCTCCTGGGGCGCCGCCATCGTCGGCGTCGCCTCCACCGCGTTGTCGGGCCTGATCGCGCTGTCGTGCGTGCCCGTCATGTGGGGGCTCACTCCGTCGCCGCCCTGGCTGGACTGGCGGACCCCGTTCATCCTGGCCCTGGCGGGCCTGGCGTCGCTGGCGCTGCTGCCGCCGCGGTGGCGCACCGAGGCGGCGTACGCCTGCGCGGCCCTGGCCGTGGTGGCGGTCCCCGCCACCTGGCGGGCGCTGCTGTGGTGGGTCGGGCCCAGCCTGGTCCTGGCGGTGGCGTGCGGATACGCGTGGTGGTCGGCGTACGCGACGAGCCGCGGGCGGGCGGGCCGACGGATCGCCGTCGCGGGGGCGTGGGCCGCGTACGCCATCACCGCGGCGGTCTTCAACCCCTTCGCCCCCAACGACTCCGCGGCGTACTCGCTGACCGCGCGGCTCGGCCTGGTGCTGGTCGTCGTGTGCGGGGCATTGGCGGTGGCCGCCCGCGCACGGCAGCCCATCATCGGCGGGGTGTCGGTGTCGTGCGCCGTGGCGCTGCTGCCGGGGGTGCTGGTGATGGCGGGGCTGGCGGATTCCTGGCCCGCGCAACGCATCCAGCTGGCCGCGATGATGGCCGCCTGCGCGGGGCTGCTGGTCGCGGGCCTGCTGAGGGTCGCGGGGTCGCCGTACCTGGCGTGGGCCACCATCGTGGTGCCCACCGTGGCGACCGCCTGTGCCCGGGCGGGCATCCCGTCCGAGCAGTCGCCGATGTACGCCGCGACCGCGGGCCTGATCGGCGTCGGCGCGGGCATGCTGATGCTGCCCAACCGCCGCGCCGCCGCTATCCGCGCGGGACTGTCGTGTGTGTCCATCCTGGCGACCTTCGCGTCGGTGATCTGGCTTCCCTTGGTGGCCTTGGGATTCCCGTACCGCGGAGTGCTCCGTCCGTGGACGAGCACCCCGAGCCACACCCTGGACGCCCTGGGATCGCGCGCGGCACACCTGGCGGGCGAGCCCCTCGGCCTCGCCGTGTTGGCCATCGGCTCGGGCGCCGTGGTCCTGGCGATCCTCGGGCTGGCGGGCCGCCGCGGCGCCGCGGGCGTCTCCATGGTCGCGCTGGCGCTGGTGGTGCCGAGCCTTCCCGTGGTGCTCGACCTGCCGTGGCCGACGCTGCCGTACGTCACGGTCGCCGTCGCCATCGCCGCGTACCTGCTGTGTGTCCACGTCAGACTCCGCGGCCCGGAGCTGATCGCGCCCGTCGCGGTGGCGGCGATCGCTGGGGGCGCGGCGATCGCGGGCTCCCTGACCACGTCGAGCTCCACAGTGGGTGTTCTCGCGCTGAGCTGCGCCGCCGCGTTCAGCGGGGCGCTGGCGGGCGCGGGCACGGCGCGGCGGGTGGTGGGCTGGCTGCTGGCGTCGGGCCTGTTGTCGGGCCTGGTCATCGCGATGGGCTACGCCGTCCACCTGCCCACCACCCGCGTCGCGCTCGGCGCGATCGCGGTGTCGGTGGTGCTCCTGGCCGTCGCGTCGCTGCGCGGCCGCGCCACGGGCGTGGCCACCTGGGCGGCCGAGCTCGGCGGCCACCTCGCGGCGCTGCCCGCCCTCGGGCTGGCCGCGTGGTTCATCCCGCGGCTGTCGGTGGTGCTGGTGATCTACGGCGCGGTGCTCGGGTTGCTGGCGGTTCGGGCCCCGCTGCACCGCGAACGCGGCTATCTGTTGTGGCACAAGCGCGGTTACGCCCTGTCCGCCACTGCCGCCGCGCTGGCGGCGTACTGGCTGCTGCTGTTCGACACGCGAGTGTCCACCATAGAGACCTACACGGTTCCGTTCGCGCTGTTGACGATCCTCGGCGGGTGGCTGGAGCTGCGTCGCCGGCCGTCGCTGCGCAGCTGGATCGCCTACGGTCCCGGCCTGTGCCTCGGCCTGCTGCCCACCCTGGCGCTGATCCTGATCTCCCCCGATGAGCCGCTGCGCCGCCTGCTGCTGGGCGCGGCCTCCATGGCGATCCTGCTGCTGGGCACCTGGCGCCGCCTTCAGGCCCCCGTGGTGGCGGCGGGCATCGTGCTGACGGTGCAGGCGCTTCGCGAGATGTCGCTGCTGTGGTTGTACGTGTCGTCCTGGGTTCCCCTGGGCATCGGGGGATTCCTGCTGTTGCTGGTGGGCGGCACCTTCGAGCGCCGCCGCCGCGAGATGGCGAAGGTGCGGCGGGTGGTCGCGGCGATGCGGTGAGCCGGGGCCTACGTTCCCGAGCGGTGGCCGAAGACGTGCACGGCGTCGTTCATGCGCAGCATGCCGTACAGCTTCTTGGCGTCGTCGTGCAGCAGGTTCACGCAGCCGTGGGAACCGTTGGGGTCGTGGAGATACGTGGTCGTCTCGTGTAGACCCATGCCGTTGTAGAAGTGCTGCCAGTACGGCAGCCACTCGTGGTAGATCGTCGACCAGTGCTTCTCGCCGCGCGAGTTGATGAAGAAGTGACCCGTGGCGGTGGTCAGGCCCTTCTTGCCCGTGCGCACCACGGTGGGCCCGAAGACGGTCTTGCCGTTCTTGGTGACCCACAGGGTCTGGTGGGTCAGGTCGACGCACACCACGCGGCCGCTGCCGCCGCCGCATTTGTCCATGTCGGAGCCGACGAGGTGGCGGGCCAACGTGTCGGTCAGCTTGTCCGCGGTTCCCTCGGCCGACTTGACGCCGAAGCGCTTCTGGAAGTCCTTGATGGCGTCGCAGTCGTTCCTGGACTGACGCCCGTCGACGTTCAGGGTTCCGAAGCCGCCCAAGCCGTTCAGGGCCTGCTCCACCTGCTCCTGATACGGACCCGTTTCGCAGCCGGTGAACTCGGGCTCCTTCGACGCGTCGTCCTTCGTGCCGTCGTGGGTATCGTGCGCCGATCCCCGATCGTCGTTGGCGTAGGCGTTGAACGCCCACATCGTCGAGCCCGCCACCACCGCGGCCACGGCGCTGATCACCAGGATCGCTTTGCGCACACCCATTCTCGCCTCCTTGGTCGATGCGACCCTATCCGAACGGACGTATACCAGTCCCCCGGGCTCGGCAGCGGGTAGGGTCGCTGATGGTCAGCAGCGCACACAAAGGACGCGAGGTATCCGTGTAGTGACATACAGCAAGCTACGCCGCTGTGTCTGCGCGCTGTTCATCGCCACGGTCGCGTTGACGGCGACGGCCTGTCAACACACCGAGAGCAAGTCCGAGGCCACCCCCGACCACCACGCCGACTCCGATGAGTCCCCCCAGTTCGTCGTCGCGCTCGACGCGGGCCACAACGGCGGCAACGCCGACCACCCCGAGATCATCAACGACAAGGTCAACGTCGGCAACGGCAAGAAGCCCTGCAACACCAGCGGCACCCAGACCAGGGACGGGTACGCCGAACACGCCTTCAACTTCGACGTCGTCAAGCGCATGGTCGCCCTGTTCAAGAACGACAGCGTCAAGGTGGTGCTGACCCGCAAGACCGACGACGGCGTCGGCCCCTGCGTCGACAGGCGCGCCGAGATCGGCAATGAGGCACATGCCGATCTCGCGTTGTCCGTCCACGCCGACGGCGGTCCCGCCGACGGCCGCGGCTTCCACATCATGGAGCCCAAGACCGTCAAGGGCCACAACGAAAAGATCGTCAAACCCTCGGCCGCCTTCGCCAAGGTGATCGCCAAGTCCGTCGAGGACGGCACCCCGATGAAGCCGTCCACGTACATCGGCCACGACGGGCTCAACCCCCGCGATGACATGGGCGGCATGAACCTGTCCAAGGTTCCCACCGTCATGGTGGAGTCGGGGAACATGCGCAACGCCGCCGACGCCAAGCTCCTCAAGGACAAGGGATTCCGCCAGAAACTGGCGAAATCCCTTGTGGATGGAATAATGGACTATCTCATCCAGAACCGCTGAAGAGCCGGATCACAGTCCCGCCGCGATCGTGGTGAACTCCCAGTCGTCCTGGGCGATGCCGCTGCAGTTCGACACCGTCCCGCCGCCCGGGCAGGGTCGGTCGCGGTTGACCGCCCAAAACGCCAGCCGCGCCAGGCCGTTGCCCTTGGCCCAGTCGCGGATCTGGGTCCAGGTCTGCGGCGTGGTGTTCTCCGCCTGGTCGCTCAGGCCGTTCATGCCCGACAGTCCCATGTGGGAGTAGGCGGTGGCGTCGCTCCAGCCGTAGGCGGACTTCAGCATGTCGCGCAGGCCGTTGGCCGCCGAGACGGTGTTGCCGTACATGTCGGCGCCGCCGCCGAAGTCGAACGGCATCACGGTGAACACGTCGATGCCCGTGTCCAGCGCCTTGGACTGGTCGATGAGGCGCTTGCCCCAGGAGTTCGGTCCGCTGGTGGTGGTCCCGAAGGTCGCGATCGTGGTGAGCCCGGGGTTGTTCTGGTTCAGGATCTTCATGGCGCCCAGGATGCGGTCCTGGACCGTGGCGTTCTCCATCTCGTCGGTGTTCTCTATGTCCATATCGACGGCCTTGAGTCCGTACGCGTCGATCACCTTCTGATAGGCGCCCGCCAGCTCCGCCGCCGTGGAACAGTTCGGCCCCAACTTGTTGCCCTGCCAGCCGCCGAACGACGGCACCACGCTGCCGCCCGCCGCCTGGATCTGCGCGATCACTTGGGCGTCAACGCCTCCCTGCAGGGGACGGTTCCCGTCCCAGGCGGGATTGCAGCCGCCCGAGGACAACACGAACGCCATGGTGAAGCTCTTGATGCCCGTGGCGTTCATGACCGTCGACGCCGAGGGTGGGTCGCCCCAGCCCTCGTAGAGATAGGGGGCGGCCTTGCCGCTGCCGCCGCCCGTGCAACCGCTGGTGGTGGCCGAGATCGCGCCGCTCTTGCCCGATTCGCCCGCGTCGTTGTAGGCGGCGATGTTGTAGGTGTGGGCGGAGCATGTGGACAGTCCCGAGATGGTGGTCGACGTGCCCGTCACGGTGGCGCGCACCGTCGATCCCTCGTAGACGCGGTAGCCCGTCACGCTTCCCGACGCCGCCGACCACGACAGGCCGATCGAGGAGTTGGTGGTCGCGGTGACCTTCGGGTTGCCCGGAACCCCTGGCGCGCCAGGGGTTCCCGTGCCGTCGCACGAGACGCCGTTGAGCTGGCATCCCGTCGGCGTGGCCGAGCCGCTGACGATGAAGCCGAAGGTGACCGAGCCGCCCGGCGAGATGGACTTGTTGTAGTCGCGGTTGGTGAAGGTGTTGTGGTTGCCCGAGTTGGTGAGCAGGGCGTCCCAGTAGGTCCCGACCTGGCTTCCCGAGGCGAGGTCGAACTCGACGCTCCAGCCGCTGATCGCGGCCGAGCCTCCATTGGTGATGGTGAACTTTCCCTGGTACCCCGTGCCCCAGTCGGAGTCCTTGCTGAACGCGGCCGTGGGCGAGGCGGCCGCTGCGGGTGTGGTGGCGACGACGATGCCCGAAAGCGCCAACAGCGCGATCGCCGTCATGCGGACAATATTTCGCATGTGGATCATCCTTGATGGACTGTCGCCCGCGTCTTTCGGGCACGCCGATGAGCCCCGACGCGGGGACAAGGTGAAAAACGGGCGCGGCCGCTGCTGTCGCGGCCAGGGAACCATCCGGTTCCCAATAATTAAATTTCCTAATTGATGGGCAACAGAAGGTTACTGCGCTCCCACAGCACCAGTCAATACCTACTCAGTTCCCTTGCCCACCAACATGACCTCGGCGGCGCTCGCCAACCCCGCGGCGAACCGCGGATGCGCCACGATCACGGGCCGAGCCCGCGCCACGGCCCGCCAGGCGGCGTCCTGAAACACCTCGTCCCCCACGCACCGATCGAACGCCACCATCGCCCGGGCCGCCAACGCCCACCCCGACGGCGTGGGCCCGTCCGTCGGATCGCTCGGCCGACTCACCAGCGCCCCCGCGCCGCGCCCCGTGTCGTGCAGCCCGCCCTCGGCATCGCTGAACTCCTCCACGATCGCCTCCAGCAGCGGCCTGGCCCGCTCCAGCCAATCACCATCCCCAGTAGACTCAAACAGCGCCACAAACGCCCAGGCCACGGCCCCGTAGTCCTCCAACACCCCGGCGGCCTCCCCCGCCACCCCGTCCCGCGACACCCGCCGCAGCCGACCATCCACCACGTGCACGTCGGCCAACAGCCGCCCCGCCGCGACGGCGGCATCCAACGCCGTAGAAGGGATCGAGCTCTCCGCGGCTCGCGCCCCGACACCCCCGAGCCCCCTGCGCTTCGCGTACCCACACAACCCCAGGATCGCCAACCCGTTCCACGCCGCGACCACCTTGTCGTCGCGCTGCGGCTGCGGCCGCTCGTCGCGCACCGCCAACAACCGCCGCCTCACGTCCGCGAACCGCTCCGCATCCTGCGGCTCTTCGGGAAGCCGCAACACGCTCGTCCCGTGCTCGAATGTCCCCGCGTCCGACACCGCGAACACCCCCCGAGCCCACTCCCCGTCGCCGTCCCCCAAGACCTCGCGCAGCTGCGTCGGCGTCCACACATACGTCGCGCCCTCCACCCCCTCGGTGTCGGCGTCCAACGCCGACGC
>NZ_DASQPW010000192.1:0-18830 GCF_035643755.1 Stackebrandtia sp.
CGACGTTGCCCGCCAGGATGGCCCCGAGACCCCAGGTCGCGGGCCGCCGACGGATCGACGCTGCGAGCCGATCGACCATGCGCCCCAACGCTTCCCGCGCCCGCCGCGGCAGCACCCCGGCCAGTGCCCTGGCCGCGATGACGCCGTCGTCCAGCCAGTCCCCGTCGCCGCGCCCCTCGATCGGCAGCCGCCGCGTCGCCCGCGCCAGCGCCACCCCCGAGGTCGCGACCAGCGCGGCGACCACGCCGAGCGCCGCCACCAGCCACTTGGTGTCGGCGTTCCACAGGGTGTGATCGGCGCGGACGGCCGCCGCCGTCCCGTCGGTGGCCACGGTGACCCCCATCAACGCCACCAGCACCCACGCCGCCCGCACCAACTGCGCCACCCGATACACGGGCGACGGCCTTCGTCCGCCCCCCAACCACAGTCGTGCCACCACGGCGGCGGTGAGCACGGGCACCGCGAGCACCGTGAACGACACCACCATGTCGGGTGGGTCGTTCTGCCACGGGCTGCCGTGGCGAATCCACTTCACCTCGGTGGTGGCCCAGGCGAACACGGTGAACGCCACCGCCGTCCACACCGTCATCCACAGCGCCACCCGCGCGGACCCTCCGGGCATCGTTCGCATCTCGCTCATGTCTCGTCCCTTTCTCGTCGGGGCGTCCGATAGTACACGCCGCGTACTACACATCGCGTAGTATGATGGATGTCGACCCGAAGGGAGCAACATGCAGGCCAACGATTCCCAGGTGCTCGTCCTGTGCGTCCTCGCCGACGGCCCGCTCCACGGCTACGCCATCAACACCGCCATCGCCGACCTCACGGGAAACCGCCTCGGCCCCGGCAGCCTCTACGGGGCCCTGACCCGCCTGGAGGCCAAGGGCCTCATCGAATCCCTCGAGGGAGCCGACCGCCAACGCCCCGTCCGCCTCACCGCCGACGGCCGCGAGCTCCTCGAACGCGAGATGCGCTCCATGGCCAGGGTCGCCGCGGCGGGCCTGAAGTCCCTCGGCCTGGAGCCGTCATGAACCCCCTCGTCCGCCTCTACCCACCCTCCATTCGCGACGCCTGGGGCCGCGATCTCGACGCCGAGGCCCGCCACGCGGGCTGGCGCGCCATCCCCAACCTCGCCCTCGGCGCCGCCGACGCCTGGCTCCACCCCATGATCTGGCCCAGCCCCGACGCCCCCCGCCGCCGCACCCGCGCCGTCTCCCTCGCCATCACCGTCGCCCTGTGCGCGGCCCTCCTGGCCTACCTCGCCACCGAGTACGGCGACGCCCTGCCCGCCCGCTTCGCCCACTCCACCGCCAGCGACCTCCCCGCCCTCGGCGTCCTCATCGGACTGCTCCTCATGGCCCCCATGCCGCGTGTCCGCGCGCTCCCCGCCGCCCTGGCGAGGACGGCGCGCTTCCTGACGCTGCCGTTCCTCGGCGCGGCGGCCGTGGTCCTCATCGTCCACATCGCCCCCATCGCCGACGTCCCCGCCCCCGCCAAATCCACCGTCCTCATAGCCTGGTGGGCCGCCCTGCTGGGCGGCGCGATCCAAACCGCCCGCCTCGCCGCCCGCCTCGGCCCCACCGCCACCACCCCACCCGGACCCGCCCGCCTCGCGGCGGGAATGTGGACGGTCGCGGCCTCGGTGGCGCTGCTGGCCGCGATGGTCGTTGGCTTCGCGGCGGCGGGCGCCCACCCACTGGCCCTGGTCGCGGGCTGCGGCCTCGCCCTGTCCAGCCTCGCCT
Organism: Stackebrandtia sp.; assembly: GCF_035643755.1. NCBI lineage: Bacteria > Bacillati > Actinomycetota > Actinomycetes > Glycomycetales > Glycomycetaceae > Stackebrandtia > Stackebrandtia sp. The sequence goes on from NZ_DASQPW010000192.1 coordinate 1,743, forward strand.
GCCTGGCGACGCTGCGGGACCTGCGGGAACTGGCCGGGGCCGGGCGGTAGGGGCCGCGAGGGCCCGCCGCACCAAGGCGGATGCCGCCAGGCGATCACGACCGCGGTCCTTCTCCCGTATTCGGGCCCATCAACCACACCAGCTCGGCGCGCTGCTGGAGACCCAGCTTGCGCAGGATGCTGCTGACGTGCACCTTGACGGTCTTCTCCGAAATGTACAGCCGCTGGGCGATCGCCGCGTTGGACGGCGAATCCTCGACAATGAGCTCGGCGACCTCGCGTTCGCGCGGCGTCAGGGTTTCGAGGCCCGCCTGTTGCGGCGACGGGGGAGTGCGCACCGCCATCATCGCCAGGTCGGCGCCCGCCGCACGGCATTGGTCCCACAGCCCGTCGAGTTCCTTTTCCAGCTGGGAGGTGTCCAGCGTCGCGGCGCGGGATCGCAACGCGCCCACCGCCTGTGCCAGGGCGTCCAGTCGGTCGGTCGCGGCGTGCAGCAGGTCGACGGGCGAATCCAGCCGACCGCTGTCGAGCTCGGGGAAGTGTCGGTAGAGCAGGCTTCGGGACGTCGACAGCGCTCCGTTGCTCAACGACAGGGCCAGGGCCAGGGACAGCCACTCCATCACCGACACGAACACGGAGTCGAACGCGTCCGACTCGAGCGACTGGGCGTTCACCAGGCCGATCACCGTGCGGCCGTCGGCGTCGAACATCGGCACCACCACGACATCCCGACTCGGTGTACCGTCGCCGAGCGGCACACCGCCGTGGAACAGCCGCCCGTCGTCGTCGGCGTAGCGGTACGGCTTGGCCGAGGCCCGAATCCACCGCGACATGCCGCCCTTACCGAAACGGGAGGTGTCGGGCCCGAGATCCTCGCCCCCGCTGAAGATGTACGGCATGATCAGCGTGTTGTCGCCCTGATAGAGCCCCACGTAGAACGTCTCGACGTCGGCGATCGCGGCCGCCGCCCGCCGCACCACGGCGCACATCTCGTGCACGTCGTCGGCCGCCACCTTCCGCAGCCGCCGATCGGCAAGGCGCAAGACACCCCTGACGGATTCGGGAAGTTCGATATCTATGGCGGTCCTCCGATGAATCGCGGCGCCTCACCATTGACACAGGTCGATGGCCGTCGCCATGCCGAGATAGTAGTACGAAGTCCTAGGACTGGCCGCCACCAGAATCCGACCCCGACCTATCGCCCCCGCCGATATGGCGCCATAAGGTTTCAGCCAGGACGCCACCACGTGACACCCACCATAGTGGCCATACCGCTCTCACGAGCGAGTTCCCGTCCCGTTCATTTCCCTCACCGCCCCGCGGTGGAGCGGGGCGGATTCCAAGTACCCCAAGCGATCTGTGTCGTGCGGTGCCGCGTCCCCAAAACACCGCACACCTACGAGAGGTACGAGAAATGCCGTCCCGACGCACCATCCTGACCTCGGCCGCCGCCGGCGCCGGCGTCATCGCCCTGGGGGCCGTTGGCGCCCAGGCACTGGCCCAATCAGCCGGCGGCGCGAGCCCGCGCCAGGTATACGTCGACCGCCATTCCGTCTACTCCAACATCATGGCGCTGCAGTACCTGCTGAACGCCTACGGCATCAAGGCAAAGGCGGACGGTTCATATGGTCCGCAGACCAAGACGGCGGTCGCCAGGTTTCAGTCCGCACACCATCTCTCCAAGGACGGCTCGGCGGGCCCCGCGACCATGAAGACCATGATCGGCGGCAAGAACGTCGCCGCTCACAATGGTTGGCCCAACAAGAACACGGTCAAGGCGATCCAGCAGCTGCTGTACAAGATCGGCTACCAGGTGAAGACCGACGGCTCCTTCGGCGCCGCCACCAACTCCTCGGTCCGCCACTTCCAGTCCAAGCACAAGCTCCCCATCACGGGCACCGTCGACTACGCGACCTGGACGTTCCTGTTCAACCCGCCCGCCGCCCCCGGCTCGGGGGTGCGCAAGGGCCCCGCGGTGCTGGTTTCCCAGGCGGGCACGGGATTGGCGTCGTGGGCCCACGACTGCGGCCCAGCCGCGTTCGTCGCCGTGGAACTGCGTCTGGGCCGCAAGCCCGGCCACTGGACCTCCGTCTCCCACCGCGGCGACGCCATCCACTACGCGCGACGCACGAATCTGCACATGTACAACGACTCCCAGGGGACCAGCCAGGTCAAGGGCGCGTCCGGAGTGACGGCCGGCTTCCATCGGGCGGGGGTGAGCCAGGCGAAGACGGGCGACTTCGCCGCCGCCACCAAGGCCCTGCGATCGGGCGGCGTCGCGATGCTCGGCGGCGACCTCAAGGTCGCGGCCGCCTGGAACGGCCGCGGCACCTCGTCGGTCTCCCACTGGATCGCGCTCCTCGACTACAAGTCGAGCAGTGGAAAGTACCTGGTCAGCGAGCCCAGCAGCTCCCACAACAAGCTGGTGTGGGTGAGCGGCAACCAGCTCACCTCCTTCGCCAGGTCCTGGGGCGCCTCGGTCTACATCGGGTAGGACCCCCGCGAACGCCAACCTGCCATTCGGCGGTGAAGCCCCCGCACGATTGGGGGCTTCACCGCTTTGGTGTCGTGACCACGCGGTTGAATACCCTGTGGAGACGCGAAGGGAGACGCGGAGATGGCGTACGACGAGGTGCTCGCCGATCGGATCGCCGAGCTCGTGGATGCCGAGCCCAGGAAGATGTTCGGCGGCATCGGGTTCATGGAGCGGGGCAACATGGCCGTCGGCGTGATCAAGGACGACCTGTTGGTGCGGGTGGGCAACGACGGCATGGACGACGCCCTGGCGCGGCCTGGCACTCGACCGTTCCAGATGGGCGGTCGGGTTTCCAAGGGCTGGGTGCTTGTGGACGGAGAGACGTTGGACGACGAGGTGCTCGACGGGTGGATCGACATCGGACGCAAGACCGCCGCCGCGCTGCCGCCCAAGTAGGGGAGCTGGGGAGCGTCGTTGCCGTGGTTTCGCGTCGGGACGCACAACCCGCGGTACAGCTCGTTCACGTGACCGTGCCGCTCTCCGGGGCGGAGAGCGGCACGGTCGACGGCGTTCGGGTCAGCTGATGCGGCGGACCCGTCGGATCGCCAGGGCGATCAGGAGCAGGGCGATCGCGATGAAGATGCCCGTCTCGATCGACTGGAAGGCCCAGAATCGGCCGCCGGGTTGGTATTGCATCCAGTTGTAGGCGCCCTTGCCGACGCCGCCGCACTTGGTGACCGTCGGCGGGCAGCCCACCTGGGCGTTGTCCTGCACGATCTTGCCCGCGGCGTCGCGAACCGCCTCGTGCACCCGGAAGTCGCCGTGCGCCGGGTTGAGTTCGGCGGCGCCGGGGCCCAGGACCGGGCGGGTGAGCACCTTGGGGGACATGTAGTGGGGGCGGGCGTAGAGGGCCGATGTCACGCGGGTGGCGATGAAGACCGCGATCGTGGCGCCCATGGCGGGCAGGGCCTTGTGCCAGATCGTTCCCGCGAGGACGCCGACCGCGACCGCGAACAGGGTGTATCCGATGGGGACGATGCCCTGCATGTCGAAGCTCAGGTAGGCGAAGCGGCTGATGCCGACCTGGCTGAGCGGGGTCATCGTCCAGGAGACGCCGAGTCCGTAGGCGATGGACAGCACGAGGGTGAAGGCGCCGACCAGGCCGAACTTGACGAGGGCCCAGCGGCCGCGGCTGACGCCCTGAGTCCATACCAGACGGTGGGTGCCCTCGTCGATCTCGCGGGAGACCAGGGGAGCGCCCCAGAACAGGCCGATCAGCATCGGGACGAAGAGCAGGAGCACCCCCACCATGTTGACGATGTTGTACTGGTTGGTGAACTGGGAGATCGCGTTGTTGCACTTGTCGGGGAAGTCGGAGGACAGGTAGGCGCCGTCGCCCATCAGCTTGACGCAGTGGGGGATTCCCAGGGCGGTGGAGGAGTGCCGCATCGCCAGCCCGATCGGGACGATCAGGGCGGCCAGCACCGCGAGTCCGATCAGGGTGAACAGTGCCTGTTGGCGGTGTTGTCTCCAGGTCAGCCAGATCATGCCGGGACCCCCCATGCGGTGTGGGTGCCGCGGATCTCGGTTTCGACGAGATGGGCGAGGATCAGGTCTTCGAGGGTGACGTCGTGGGTGGTCCAGGCGGGGTCGGTGATGGGGCCGTCGGTCTTCACCAGGAGCGTGGATTGCCGGTCGGTGTGGCTTTGGCGCACGATCTCCGTGACGCCGGGGATGGGGGCGCCGTCGTGGCGGGGGCCGACCAGCTGGCGGTAGTTGGCGCGCAGGTCGTCGACGTCTCCGGTGAGGCGGACCCGCCCCGAGTTGAGCACGATCATGTAGTCGCACACCCGCTCCAGGTCCCCGAGGAGGTGGGAGGACAGCAGCACGGTGGTGCCGGTGTCGGCGACGCTTCCCATCAGGGCCTGGAGGAATTCGCGGCGCGCCAAGGGATCGAGGCTGGCCACGGGTTCGTCCAGTAGCAGGAGGTCGGGGCGTTTCGCCAGGGCGAGCGCCAGCGCGACCTGGGCGCGCTGGCCGCCGGACAGCTTGCGGACGGCGCGGTCGGGCGGGATTCCCAGCTGCGCCAGGCGATTTCGGGCGACGTCGGAGTCCCAGTTGCCCCGGTTGAGCTTGGAGCCCATGGTGACCAGCTCGCTGGGGGTGAAGTCGCGATACAGCGGGGTGTCCTGCGCGACGAAACCGATGCGCGGCAATAGTTTGGTGTTGTCGTGCGGGCTCTCGCCGAACACCCGGACGCCGCCGGCGTCGGGACGCAACAGGCCGATGACGAGGTGCAGCAGGGTCGTCTTGCCCGCGCCGTTGGGTCCCACCAGCGCGGCGACCCGGCCGCTCGGCAGGCTCAGCGTGCAGTCCCGCAGGGCCCAGTTCTTCTTGTATCGCTTGCCAAGGCCGGAGGTGTCCAGCACAGATTCCATTGTGTACTCCTCAGCCGCTCACGCGGGTTTGGTTGGAGGGTTTTTCTTGCGGCAGGGTGGCGCGGAGGGTGGTGTCGACCAGGGCGACGATGTCCTCACTGGTCAGTCCGGCTTCCTGCGCGCGGCGGAGCCAGTCGACGAGATCGGTGCGCAGTTCGGCCTGATGGGACAGTGAGTCGCCCGCCAGCGAGCGCAGCACGAAGGTGCCCACGCCGGGGCGCCCCTCCACCAGGCCCTCGATCTCGAGTTCGCGGTATGCCTTCAGGACGGTGTTCGGGTTGATCGCCAGGGACTGCGCCACGTCGCGCATCCTGGGCAGCTGCTCGCCCGGCTCCAGCATGCCCACGCGCAGCGCCTGCTTCACCTGCTGCACCAGCTGCATGTAGGTGCTGACCTTGGAGCGGCCGTCCAATACGAACTCAATCACCCGAAAACCTTTCCTGCTGTCTTATGACAGTAAGACAATACGGCTCGCGGGCCACATCGTCAACCGAAACCCTCCGTTCCTCCGTGAAACCGCGATGAAACCGCCGTGATGCCGTCACCCCGCATCTTTGTGACGTCGCGGCGAGGTGCCGCGGCGGCGGCAGGCAAGGGCCGCCGGAGCCCAGGAACGGACGGACCATGAACAACTCACTCGCTCCCGCGATCGAGGTGAACGGGCTGCGCAAGTCGTACGGGGACCACACGGTTCTCGACGGCATCGACCTGCGCGTCGACCCGGGCACCGTGTTCGCGCTGCTCGGACCCAACGGCGCGGGCAAGACCACGACCGTGCAGATTCTGACCACGCTGATCTCGTCGGACGCGGGGCAGGTGCGCGTCGGCGGGCACGAGCTTTCCCGCGAGCCCGACGCGATCCGCGCCGGCATCGGCGTCACGGGGCAGTTCGCCGCCGTGGACAACCTGTTGACCGGCGAGGAGAACCTGCGCCTCATGGCCGACCTGCTGCACCTGCCGCACCGCGACGGGCGGCGGCGCGCGGCGGAACTGCTGGAGCGCTTCGACCTGGTGCGGGCGGGGAAGAAACCCGCCTCCGCCTACTCGGGCGGGATGCGGCGCAGGCTCGACATCGCCATGGGGCTGGTGGGCAGCCCGCGCATCATCTTCCTGGACGAGCCGACCACGGGGCTCGACCCGCGCAGCCGCCGCGGCATGTGGCAGATCGTCCGCGACCTGGTGGGCGGCGGGGTGACCGTGTTCCTGACGACCCAGTACCTCGAGGAGGCCGACCAGCTCGCCGGCTCCATCGCGCTGCTCGACCGCGGCGGGATCGTCGCCGAGGGAACCCCCGAGCAGCTGAAGCGCATGGTGCCCGGCGGGCACATCACCTTGAGGTTCAACGACATCGAGCCGCTGGAGGCCGCGGCCCGCCTGCTGGGCGAGCAGTCCCGCGACACCGACGAGTTCACCCTCCAGGTGGCCAGCGACGGCGGCGTGAAGTCGCTGCGCGTCCTGCTCGACAGGCTCGAGGAAGCCTCCATCGAGGTCGAAGAGCTGTCCATCCACACCCCCGATCTCGACGACGTGTTCCTGTCCCTGACGGGCCAACCCCAGAAAGCGTGAGTCCCATGAGTACCTCGAAATACGCCCTGCGCGACACCAGAACCATGTTGCGCCGCAACCTGAAACGCATCCTGCGCTACCCGTCGATGACGCTCATCGTCGTGGCGATCCCCGTGGTGTTCCTGCTGCTGTTCGTGTACGTCTTCGGCGGGACCGTCGGCGACGGGATCGGCGGCGTCGGCGGGCGCGCCGAGTACGTCAACTACGTGACGCCGGGGATCCTGCTGTTCGGCGTGGTGGGCGCGGCGACGTCGACCGCCGTGACCGTGGCGATGGACATGACCGAGGGGATCGTGGCGCGATTTCGCACCATGTCGATATTTCGACCCGCGATACTGACCAGCCACGTCGTGGCCAGCGTGGTGCAGCAGGTGGTGAGCTCGGCGCTGGTGCTGGGCGTGGCGCTGTTGATCGGATTCGACCCGAATGCCAACTTTGGACAGTGGATGGGCGCGATCGGGGTGTTCCTCCTGTTCGTGCTCGCGGTGACCTGGTTCGGCGTCGGCATCGGCCTGGCGTCGAAGTCGGTGGAGTCGGCCAGCAACGCGCCGATGCCGCTGATGCTGCTTCCCTTCCTGGGCAGCGGTTTCGTACCCACCGACAAGATGCCCGCCTGGCTGGGATGGTTCGCCGACAACCAGCCGTTCACCCCCGTGATCGAGACGATGCGCGGGCTGTTGATGGGCACCCACGTCGGCGGCGACGCGATCGCCGCGATCGCCTGGTGCGTGGGCATCAGCGTGGCGTGCTTCGTGTGGGCGCGCCGCAGGATCAATCGGGAGCCGGGTCACTGAGGGGCCGAGCGCCTGCGGCGCAGGGCCCCGGCGGCGAGATCGCGCAGCTTGTCGTGATCGGACGATGCGTACCGCGACACCGCGTCGCGGTACGCGTCGGCGTTCGCGGCCTCGGCGTCGCGGCGGGCCCGGGCCGAGGACATGGTGGGGTGGAACTGGCGGACGAAGCCCAGCCGATCGGCCAGCGCCACCAGGTCGACGCCGCGGGCCGTGAGGGACGCGTCGGCGTCGATCCTGCCGCGCTCGATGTCGGCCATGCCCAGCGCCAGAAGGACACCGCCGACCACGGGGAGCTCGGCGACGGTGGCGGCGGAGTAGATGTTCGGCGCGTCGAGGGCGCGCTGGAGCTTGACGGGAAGGTCGGCGACCAGATCGTCCACCGAGGACAGTCGGTGGTGGCGGGCGTGGGAGACCACGGTGGCCGAACGGGTCTCCAGCGTCCAGGGTTCCAGGCCGCGGAAGTCGGCCGGGAAGAGCTGCTCGCCCCGGGTGTGGGAGGCATCCCAGGAATCCGAGGCCAGGCGCCACAGGCGCAGGCCCGCGTCGATGTCGCCGCGCAGCAGCAGGACCTCGGCGTGCGTGCCGTACACAAAGGGGTGAAGGTCCGCGGGGTCGTTCATGCCCTCGGTGACCCGACGGACCCAGACGTCGGCGGCCTCGGCGTCGCCGCGTTGCAGGTGCGCCAGCACCATCGCCAGATTCATGCTGTCCACCTCGGACTGCGCCGAGGTGTCGCTGGACAGGCGCATCGCCGCCTCGATGTGGATCAGCGCCTCGTCGCCCTGCTCGTTGAGCAGGGACAGCTCGCCCAGCCGCGCGTGCGCCTGGTACAGCAGCCACGGATCCGAGCCCTCCGTGAGTGTCTCGCGGACGCGTCGCGCGGCGGCCATCGCGCGTTCGTCGTCGCCCGCGTGCTGCCAGTAGAAGCTCGCGCCGACGTTGGCGATGCTGGCCACCAGAGGCTCGGGGTGCTCGCACAGCGCGGCGAGCCTGTCGACGTCCATCATGGCCTCGGGCAGGGCGATGAGGACGTGGGAGATCGCGCCCACCAGCGTGTCGGTCGGCGGGGATGGCAGGCGGCGCAAGGTGACCAGACAGCGCAGGTCGCGCGGACCCTGCATCATGGAGCTCACCGCGCACATGGTCAGGGCGGTGCGGGCGACCGCGACGTCGTCGGGCTCGGGACGGTGGTGCGACAGCACCCAGGAGACCTCGGGGGTCAGGTCGGCCACGCGCGCGTAGTGGGCCTCGGTGAGCCACACCCCTCCCACCACGGCGAAGGTCGCCGCGAGGGTGCGGCCGTCGCGGGCGTCCAGGGCGATGCGCAGCACGCGAGCCAGGTTGTCCTGCTCGACGCGCAGGCCCCGCATCGCGGCGATGTCGAAGACCGAGTCGTTGGCGCGGTGGCCCAGGTCGCGGGCCCAGGCGCACAACGCGTCCACGGCGTCGGGGGTGTCGCCCGCGGCGTCGCGCTTGGCGGCGGCGAACTCTCGAACCGTTTCCAGCATGCGGAAGCGGGTTCCCGCGGCGGTCTCGGTGACCTTGAGCAGCGACTGATCGGCGAGGTTCTCCAGGATGTCGAGGGCGTCACCGTCGACCATGGACGCCGCGGCCCCGGCGGTGAAACCGTCCACAAAGATCGACAGCATCCGCATGGCGGCCTGGGCGTCGGCGTCCAGCAGGTTCCAGCTCCAGTCCACCACGGCCGACAGGGTGTGGTGGCGGCGCGGGGCGTCGCGCGGGCCGCCCCGCAGCAGCGCGAAGCGGTCGGCGAGGCGGCTCAGGATGTCGGGCACCGACATGACGCGGACACGGGCGGCGGCCAGCTCCACCGCGAGCGGGAGGCCGTCGAGGTGTTGGCACAGTTGGTAAACCGCGTCGGCGGGCAGCTCGGCGTCGGGACGCACCGCGCGTACCCGCTGCGTGAACAGGTCCACCGCGGTCGCCGTGCTCAACTCGGGCAGCGGGTAGACGGTCTCCGACGACAGGCCGAGCGGGGCGCGGCTGGTGGTGAGGACCTGAAGATTTGCCGACATCGATATCAGCCTGCCGACCAGGTCGGCGGCGCCGCCCAGGACGTGCTCGCAGTTGTCCAGCACCAACAGCGCGGGGTCGGACCCCAGTCCCTGCACAATGGACGCCAGGGCGTCGGTGGCGGCCAGGCGATGGCGCGGCGAGGGCCACGCGTCGGAGGCGCCCAGGGCGGAGACCACCTCGGACGTCACGGCCGCGTCGGTCTCGACGCCCGCCAGGGCGACGACCTGCACGACGCGGTGCGGGGCGCGGCGGGCCACGGCGTTGACCAGCCGCGTCTTGCCCAGCCCCCCGGGGCCCACAATGGACGTCACGCGGGAGGTGCGCAGCGCCTCGAGCACGGCGGTGATGTCGCCGTCGCGGCCCACCAGCGGGTTGGGTTCGTGCGCGATGCCCTGGCGCACCACGGGAGTCGACTCGCGCAGCAGCCACTGGTGCAGCTCCCGAAGGGCGGGTCCGGGGTCGGTGCCCAGATCGTCGCGCAGCCCGCGGCGGTAGGCGTCGTAGCGGGACAGGGCGGCGGCCCTGCCCGCGGTCTCGGCCTCGCAGCGCAGCAGCTCCGCCAGGAGCTCCTCGTCGCGCGGGTGCTGGGACACCAAGTCCGCCAAGGATTCCAGGGCCTCGTCGTATCGCCCCAGCCTTGCCAGCGCCAGCGCGCGGACGCGGCGCAGCGCCTGGTGGGCGTCCAGGCGGTCCATGCGCAACGCCACCAGCGGGTCGTCCACGGTGGCGGTCTCGTCCATGGCCCCGTCCCACAACTCCAGGCCCCGCTCGGCGGCCGACAACGCGGCGGTGTGGTCGCCGCCGCGGGCCAACCGACTCGCCTCCCCCGACAGCCGCTGGATCGCGCTGGCGTCCACCCGCTCGGCCTCGACGGTGAGCCGATAGCCGCTGGCGGTGCGGGCGATCAGATCGGCGCCCAGCTGCGATCGCGCCCGCGACACCAGAACCTGGAGCGCCTTGGTCGGGTTGGCGGGCCGATCCAGCGGCCACAGCCCCTCCACCAGCCGAGCGGCGCCGCAGCCCGCGCGCAGGTCGTCGGCCAGCAGCGCCAGCAGGGCGCGCAGCCGCTGCCCCGCGACCTCCTCGCCGCGATAGGCCACCCGAGGCAGCAGGGTCAGCTCGCATTCCACGCCAGTCACGGTACCCATGGGCGGGGTTGGGCCGTGTAGCGCTGGCAGGTGGAGGCCCGCGACGGGCTCCGCTTGACGGCTACCGATGCCCCGGTTCGACATACTGTCGGCATGCCCATGACGACCATCGAGGTGCCGATCGCCCTGCGTGACCAGTTGGTTCGGCGCGCGTGTCGCGACCGCGTCACGATCGCGGAGGAAATCGCGCGCTGTGTCGCCGCGGCCGAGGAACTGGAGTTCTGGCGGGAGGTGCGCAGAACCATGGTTGGTCCCGCCTCCAGATCGGAGCGCGGGTCTCTCGAAGTCGATCGCACCGCACGAGATGGACTCGAACCCGAAGACTGGAGCGACGTGCTGTGAGGCGTGGAGACGTTCACCTCTGCGACTTCGGCGATCCCGTCGGGCATGAGCCTGGTCTTCAACGCCCTGCCCTGCTCGTTTCGGAGGACGAGATGTCGCTGCGTGGCTTGCCGATCGTGTTGCCGCTGACCGGGAACTGTGGATACCCCATCCATCTGGAAGTCGACGGTGTGTTTGCGGTGACCAGTTACGTTCAATGTGAGCAGATCCGCGCCGTAGCGGATGAACGGATCGGCAGGCGCCCTGGCGCCGTCGATGAGATCGACATGATGCTCATCGAGGTCATTCCGCGCCGCGTCTGTGGAACGTCGTGACAGGACCTCGCGCTCTCTGCCAGCGGGCGGGCTGTGCTCCAAGGCGCTTGCTCACTGCTCTTCGCCCGCGGTGACGCCCATGTCGGCCGCGTATCGTGACAGCAGCCGACGCTCGGATTCGTTGCGGGTCAAGGCCGCGGCCCTGGCGAACTCCGCGCGCGCCTCGTCCTCGCGGCCCAGCCTGCGCAGCAGGTCGCCGCGGACACTGGGCAACAGGTGATAGTCGGCCATGCCGGGGGCGTCGGCCAGCGCGTCGACCAGCTCCAGGCCCGCGGCGGGTCCGTCCACCATCGACACCGCGACCGCGCGGTTCAACGCGACCACGGGGGAGGGCTCGGCGACCAGCAGGCGCGCGTACAGCGACGCGATCGTCGCCCAGTCGGTCTCCTCGTAGCGCACCGCCCTGGCGTGGCAGGCCGCGATCGCCGCCTGGAGCGCGTAGGGCCCCTCGCCCGCGCGCTTCAGGGATTCCATGCCGCGGTTGATGAGCAGACGATTCCACCTCGCACGGTCCTGGTCGGCCAGCAGGATCGGGCGGCCCCGGGCGTCGGCTCGGGTGGACAGCCGCGACGCCTGGAACTCCAGCAGCGCCGCCAAACCGTGCGCCTCGCCCTCGCCGGGCATCAGGGCCGACAGCACCCGCGCCAGCCGCAGCGCGTCCTCGCACAGGCCGGGGCGGACCAGGTCCGCGCCCGAGGTCGCCGAGTGCCCCTCGTTGAAGATCAGATAGATGACCTCCAGCACCGAGGCGAGGCGGGCGCGGCGGTCGTCGCCGTACGGGACCTCGAACGGCACCGACGCCGCGGCGAGCCCGCGCTTGGCCCGCACGATGCGCTGCGCGATCGTCGGCTCCGACACCAGGAAGGCGCGCGCGATCTCGTCGGTGCTCAACCCGCCCAGCAGCCGCAGCGTCAACGCGGTGCGCGCGGGCGTGGACAGGACGGGGTGGCAGGCGGTGAAGATCAGCCGCAGCAGGTCGTCGTCGATGTCGTCGGGATCGTCGGGCTCGGGCGGCGGCACGTCCTGTGCCACCCGCCCCACCTCGGCGAGCTTGCGGGCGTAGGTTTCCTTGCGCCGCACCAGATCCACGGCGCGCCGCTTCGCGAACGTCGTCAGCCAGGCGCCGGGGTTGTCGGGGACGCCGTCGGCGGGCCAGCGCTCCAGCGCCGCCACCAGCGCGTCCTGCGCCAGTTCCTCGGCGATACCGACGTCGCGCACCACGCGGGCCGCCGCGGCGATGATGCGCGCCCGTTCGATGCGAAACACCGTTTCCACGGTGTGCGTGGTGCTGATTGCCGTCACAAAGATCAATAAAAGCAGCAGGTCGCGAGGGCGGCAACCAGCGGGCGTATCCGTCAGCCTTTCGTCATCTCGCGGACCTCGGCGACCACGTTCGCGTTCCTGGGTTGAGTGGCGAGAAAGCGCCGCGTCCACTCCACGGCCTCGGCCTGGTCCTCGCACTGGGTGATGGCGTAGCCGCCCACGACCTCCTTGGCCTCGGTGAACGGCCCGTCCGTGACGGTGATCTCCCCACCGGAAAACGCCAGGCGGGTGGACTCCGCGCTGGGCGCCAGCCCGCCGTTCTCGAGCATCACCCCGGCCTTGGTGACCTCCTTGTACAGCGCCCCCATGCGCTTACGCGCCTCGGGTTCGTCGAAGTCTCGCGGGCGTTGTTTCTCGTCGAAGCTGATCAGGGTCAGGTAGCGCGGCATGACGGCTCCTTGGGTGTGTGTCGAGGACCTTCCCCGACTCTCACCCATACGTCGAACGGGGCGCGCGGGAATCGACAACCGCCGCGAAATTTCCTCGCCTGATACTTGGCTCCCGCCGCGGCGGCCATTCAACCCGCCGCCGACGGGAGCACATCGGCGCGGGCTCAGCCCTCGACGATCTCGCGCACCTCGATGGTGAGGTCCTCGTGCTGTCCCTGGATCTCCGCGAAGCGCTTGGTCCACTCGACGGCCTCCTCCAGGTTCTTGCACTGCATGAGGGAGTAGCCGCCCACGACCTCCTTGGCCTCGGTGAACGGCCCGTCGACGGTCTGCGGCTTTCCGTCCTTCCACGCCATGCGGATCGCCTGGCCCGACGGGGCGAGGGCGGCGGTGTCCAGCATGACGCCCGCCTTGGTGATCTCCTCGTACAGCGCGCCCATGCGCTGCTGGAGTTCGGGGCTGGGATCGGAGGTGGGACGGTTGTTCTCGTCTCCGCGGACGATTCCGAGGTAACGCGGCATGGTGACTCCTTGGGTGTGTGTCGAGGACCTTCCCCGACTCTCACCCATGCGTCGAACGGGGCGCGCGGGAATCGACAAGCGCCGCGAAATTTCTTCGACTAATGCGTCGATGCCGCGAGGGACGGGGCCGCGGCGGTGAGGAAGTGGGCGTCGGTGCTCCAGCCCAGCGAGGTGTAGAGCCGCTCGCCTTCGGGGACGGCGACCAGCAGGCCCGTGGTGGCGCCGCGTCGCCGGGCGGCGCGGCCCAGCGCGGACATCACGACGCTGCCCAGGCCGCGCCTGCGGTGGGCGGGCTCGGTGGCGATGGCGTGGGCGACCGCGTCGGTGCCGTGCAGGCCCATGAGCCCGCGCGCGGCGGGGGAGCCGTCGCGGTGGGTGACGGTGGCGGCCAGGACGCCGTCGGTCTCGGTGATGGCGACGCCGTAGCCGTCGGGGGCCTCGCGGACGGGGTGGTCGTCCAGCGGGATCGTCATCAGGAAGTCATGGGTGCCAATGGTTTCCAGCCGCGCCGCGGCGAACCGGGCGCGGGCGGACTCGGGGTCGTGGGTGACGACGCTCAGCCAGGTGGGGCGCGGCGCCCGCGCTGCCCGTGCGGCCATCGCGGGCACGGCCGCGGCGTCGAAGGCGACGAATTCCTGGTAGCGGCCGGGCAGGTCCAGGGTGACCAGCAGGCCGCCGTCCACCTCGGTGGCGGGGGCCAGGCCTCGCGCCAGTCCCCAGCCGTGCTGCCAGCATCGCGTCAGATTCGAAAGGCTCATGCCCGTCATCGTAACCGTCTAAATGTCATTTAACAGTGACGTGCAACGCGGGTCACAGCTCCCGTACGAACTCCAGGCGCCGCGCGAAGTTCTCGTATCCCGCGCGCTCGAAACCCTTGGCCATGGCCACATTCGACGCGTCGCAGTCGCCGCGGATCTCCTCGGCATCGGCTCCCACCAGCACCTCGGTGCACCGGGACGCCGCCGCGGTGGCGTACCCCTTGCCGCGATGCTTCGGCGACACCCCGACGAAGCAGACCACCGCCACCGTGGGATTGCGTCCCGCCAGGGAGATCGCGGCGGGTTCGTCGCCGTCGAAGCCGATCTCGAACCACTGGGGACGGTGCTCGAACTCCAGGCATTCCGCCCAGAAGATCTCGGCGGCGCAGCGCAGCCCGTGCTCCTTGACGTCCGCCTGCAGCAGCGAGTCGCGGGTGTCGTCGAGGATGTTCTCCAGCAGATCGACGAAGGGGTCGTGCCCGAGCTCCTCCAGCGACTTCCACGTCAGCCCCGCGTCGGGGCTCACCACCGCGTCCCCCGCTCGCCACCGGTACCGCAGGCCGTCGCGCGCCACGTCGAAACCGCTGGCGCGCAACAATTCCTCGCGCTCCTTGGCGTGATCCTGGAACTGCGGCGGCTGGGTCGGGGAGTCGAGCACGTGGCCCTGGCGGCTCGCGCCCGCCTCGGCGGCGGCCTTGGCCGCGGCGTCCAGCAGCGCCCGCCCGGTGGCCAACCCGTCGGAGTCCCACGGCGCGTCCCACAGCACGAAGTCGCTGGGCACCTCGGCGTCGGGCATCGACCACAGCACCACGCTGCCGGAGACCTCCCCGTCGTCCTCGGCGACAAAACACCACTCCGGGCGCGTACAACCCTTGTCTAGCAACGTGTCTAGATACGCTGCCGCCTCGTCGTTTCCACGGGTCAGTTTCGCGGGAATCTCGTCGGATCGTGCGAGGCGAACGGTCGACATCGGTCTCCTTGGTGCGATGATCAATCCCTCGTGGCGGGAAATTTCACTGGACGGACATGAATCATATGCATGCGCCGATCGCTTTTTCGAGCGTCACGCTCGTCGACGGTGGCG
Source organism: Stackebrandtia sp. (assembly GCF_035643755.1). Classification (NCBI taxonomy): domain Bacteria; kingdom Bacillati; phylum Actinomycetota; class Actinomycetes; order Glycomycetales; family Glycomycetaceae; genus Stackebrandtia; species Stackebrandtia sp. The sequence goes on from NZ_DASQPW010000192.1 coordinate 16,932, forward strand.
ACGCCCTCCGCGCCGCGGGCGCGGCGAAAGGCGCCGAACCGTCTGATATCAGCCGACTTCCGCCTGTAACCGGCCATACGGGCGATTGACTGTGACGCGACTCTCCTACAGGGTGTCATCTACCTGACAGTTTGAGTGCTCGGAGACCTGAGTGTCCGATTTGTACAGTCCGCCCATGGCCATCACCTTCATCGTCTACCTGCTGGCATTGATCGTGCTGGGCATCTGGATGACCCCGCAAAATCGCGGCCTCAAGGACTTCGCCCTCGGCGGCCGCTCCCTCACCCCGCCGACGGCGGGTGTCTCGGCGGGCGCGGCCGACATGTCGGGCTGGGTGTTCCTCGGTCTGCCCGGGGCCGTGTACGCCTCGGGGCTGAGCGCCACCTGGATCGTCATCGGGCTGGCGCTGGGTACGTACGGGAACTGGCGGCTCATCGCCCCGCGCCTTCGGGTCTACACCGAGCGGGCGGGCGACTCGGTGACCCTGCCCAGCTACTTCGAGGAGCGCTTCGCCGACCCCACCCACATGCTGCGCCTGATATCGGCGGCGGTGACCCTGGTGTTCTTCACCGTGTACGTCTCCAGCGGACTCATCGCGGGCGGCCTGCTGTTCCAGGGCGTCTTCGGCCTCAACCCCGCGGTGTCGGCGGGCGTGGCGGTGCTCGTCATCGGCGTGTACACCGCCTTCGGCGGCTTCAAGGCCGTCAGCCGCGCGCACCTGCTGCACGGCTCGGTCATGGTGATCGTGCTGGGAATCGTCGGGGCCAGCGCGTTCCTGGTGGTCGGCGGGCCGTCCCGCCTGTCCAGCGGGCTGTACGGGACGTCCCCGGCGCTGCTCAACATGGTCGAGGGCGCCAGCTTCTCGCACGGCAGGTGGCACGCCGCCGCGCCGCTCGGCGTCATCGCCGTGCTGTCCGGGCTGGCCTGGGGGCTCGGCTATCCGGGGCAGCCGCACATCCTGGCCCGCTTCATGGCGATCCGCGGCACCAGCGACATCAAGCAGGCCCGGCGCGTCGGCATGGCCTGGGTGCTCGTCGTCCTGGCGGGCGCCACCATGATCGGGCTCAGCGGCATCGTCCTGCTCGACCATCCCGTCGACAACCCCGAGACCGTCTACATAGCCATCGCCAACTTCCTCGGCAACCCGTGGGTGGCGGCGATCCTGCTCACCGCCGTGCTCGCGGCCATCATGTCCACCGCGGACAGTCAGCTCCTGGTGTCCGCCAACACCCTGGCCGAGGACTTCTACCACGCGTTCCTGCACCGCAGGGCCAGCGACCGCGCGCGGCTGATCTCGGGGCGCGTCACCGTGGTGCTGGTGGCGGCGATCGCCTACGTCCTGGCGCTCAGCGGCGGATCGGTGCTGGACATCGTCTCCTACGCGTGGGCGGGATTCGGCGCCTCCTTCGGGCCCGTGATCCTGCTGTCGCTGTTTTGGCCCCGCATGACGTGGGTCGGCGCGCTGGCGGGCATCGTCGCGGGCTCGGCCGTCGTCCTACTGTGGAGCCACATCAACCCGCTGCTCGGGCCGCTGCGGTCCGACATCTACGAGATGATTCCCGCCTGGATCGTCGCCACCGCGGCGATTCTCGTCTTCGGTCGCATCGGACGGCTGCCGCAACAGGAGTGGCGCGGGCCCACCGGCGAGCCCCCGTTCGAGCTCGAGCAGGTCGACCTGCCGCGCCACGCGCCCGCCAGGTCCGCGTTCTACGACCCGCAGCCCATGCCCGCGCCGATCGCGAATCCCGCCCCGGCGCCGAGTCCCGAGCCCAGGACCGCGCCCCAGCCCTCGCCCCTGCCGCGCCGTCCGCAGACCCCGCCGCGACAGCAGACGCCCTGGCAGTCCCCGCCGCCGCAGCCCTCCCCGCCCGGGCAATGGCCGTCGCCGCCGCAGCCGCG